>JAAZLD010000475.1 GCA_012799495.1 Desulfitobacterium sp.
CACCGCCGATAATCTTTCCTAAGCAGGTTAAGTCCGGATCCATCTTGTAATACTCTTGGGCTCCTCCATAGCTTACCCGAAATCCGGTCATAACTTCATCGAAGATCAGTAAGCTGCCATATTCTTTCGTTATTTCCCGTAAACCCTCCAGAAACCCTGGTTCAGGCAAAACTACTCCCATATTCCCTGTCACAGGTTCCACGATAACTCCAGCGATCTCTTCCCCAACCTCTTCAAAGATCTGAGTTATTCCTTCTAAATCATTAAATTGGGCAACGATGGTTTCCGAAGCTATTGTTTTAGGTACCCCTGGTGAAGTGGGAACCCCAAAGGTTAAAGCTCCACTTCCTGCTTTAATCAATAAAGAATCTCCATGACCGTGATAGCAACCTTCGAATTTAACGATTTTACTGCGCCCTGTTACCCCACGGGCTAAACGCAAGGCACTCATGGTAGCCTCTGTTCCTGAGCTTACCATTCTGACCATTTCCATAGAAGGAAAAGCTTTGATTAACTCTTCCGCTAATTCTGATTCGATCTCTGTAGGAGCACCATAGCTAGTTCCTTTTTCCGCCGTTTTCTTAATGGTTTCCACTACTTCCGGGTGGGCATGACCATTAATCAGGGGACCCCAAGAAAGGACATAGTCTATATAGGAGTTCCCATCAATATCCCAAAGACGAGAACCCTCACCCTTCTCAATAAAGACTGGATCCCGACCTACAGACTTAAAAGCCCGAACTGGAGAATTTACACCTCCAGGTAATACTTTTTGGGATCTTAAAAAGGCTTCTTTACTGCGTTGATCTTGAAATGTCAAAAGAAAACCCTCCTAATCTTCCATGAAATATTGCATACTGGTTTTTTTCAGTTCTTGAAGGCTAAAGAGCATGGCATAGTTCTTTACTCCCGTCTCTTGAGCAATTCTAGCCATTGTCTCTTCACATTCCTCCCGGGAACGACCATGGATCATAGTAAATAAATTATAGGGCCAATCTACCAAGGCTGGACGCTGATAACAATGACTCACTTCCCGAAAAGT
Source organism: Desulfitobacterium sp. (assembly GCA_012799495.1). Classification (GTDB taxonomy): domain Bacteria; phylum Bacillota; class Desulfitobacteriia; order Desulfitobacteriales; family Desulfitobacteriaceae; genus Desulfitobacterium. The sequence continues at coordinate 1,043 of JAAZLD010000475.1, forward strand.
AGCCATGATTTTGCCCACTTCCCCTATTTGCTCTTCTGGCACTTGCCAAACTCCCATGACATTAGAGGTAAAACCAGCTTTTTGATGGCGTAAAACTGCCCCAAAACGACGAATTACCTTATTTTTAAGCAGATTCTTCGTCCGTTCAAGAAGTTCTTCCTCCTGCCAGCCTAATTGAGCAGCAATCTCTTTAAAGGGGGTTAAGCTATTAGGAATATCTCCTTGTAAACCCCTTACCAACTCCTTATCTTTCTCCTCCATTGGATAGGGAGTGGGCTTAATATCAAAGGAACCTATTGGTGCCTTTTCTGGATAAGAACTTACTTCCTTAGAACTTGGCCCCCTATCCTTGACCTTAGATTCATGTAAATTAAAATCAAAATCCACATTGATTTTAAAAACCCGAATGGCTGGCAAAGAATAAACATCTTCCCTTCCTATAAGCTCTCTAACTTGTCCCAAAACCTTCTCTACTTTTGCCTGGGAAGGAGCGATAAGGGTAAACCATACATTATATTGATGATTCCGCAAGTAATTATGGGTAACTCCCGGAATTTTCATAAGGGTATCCCTAAGTAGAGCTATCTTATCTTCCGGCACCTTGGCAGCACATAATGTGCTTTTATAACCTAAGCGGTGGGAGTCAAATACTCCCCCTAGGCGGCGTATAATTCCATTTTCACGCAAGGCATTTATTCGCTGAAATGCTTCTTCTTCTGTGACCCCAACCTTTTCAGCTAAATCTAAAAAGGGCCGAGTTGCAATTGGGAAATCTGTTTGCACCAAATTTAATAATGAACGATCAATGAAATCCACTTATTTAATCCCCCTACGTCCATGATATAGACACCATGGCTCTTCTGCCATGTAATCCCCCTCTTCATAAAAGGCTGCTCTGGCTCGACACCCTCCACATACTTTTTTATAACCACAAGTACCACAACCACCCTTGTAGTTTAAAGTGCGCAATTCCTTAAGTACAGGGTGATTCTGCCAAAGTTCATGGAAAGGAGTTTCTCGCACATCCCCCAGGGGAATATTGAGATAAGCACAAGGTTGGACTTGACCTTTAGGACTGATAATACAATAAGAAGTTCCTGCTAAACAGCCCCTGCTAAACCGAGTATTCACTCCCATCTCCTTGGCAATACGCATAAATTGAGGAGCACAGGTAGGCTTTAATTCTATCTCAACCTCTTGTTGTTTTTTCATAATCCGAGTTAATACTTCTTCATATTCTTCCGCTCGCAGAGATTCCTCTTCGATAGATACTGCTCTTCCTGTAGGTACTAGGAAAAAGAAATGATGAGCAACAGCCCCTTCTGCTACAGCAAAATCCGTAATCTCCTCCAGTTCAGAGCTATTCCAATCCATAACCGTTGTATGGATTTGGAAAGGTAGTCCTACTTCTCGGCAATTCCTCATACCTGTAACTGCTTCTTCCCATGCCCGGGGAAATTTGCGAAATTGATCATGCTTTTCCTTGTTTAAAGAGTCCAAAGAAATTCCCATTCCCATGGCTCCTGCTTCTTTTAACTGGCGAGCCATCTCTAATGTAATAAGTGTGCCATTAGTGCCAAAGACGGGCCGCAATCCTAAAGAGCGAGCGTAAGCTACCAGTTCCACAATATCAGGTCTCATTAAAGGTTCGCCACCGCTAAAAATCATAATCTTAAATCCAGCTTGGGTAATCTGCTCCAATAAAATTTTAGCCTCTGCTGTATTAAGCTCTTCTTCAGCCTTACACCCTGCATCCCGGTAGCAATGATCACAATACATATTACAAGCA
>JAAZLD010000476.1 GCA_012799495.1 Desulfitobacterium sp.
AAGGCTAGTACGTTGTTGATTTGGTTAATAACGTCAGAACGTCCTGTAGAGATTACTTTAGCACCAGCTTCAAAGGCTCTTTCAATGGGCCAGATTTCTGGAATTGGATTAGCTTGGCAGAAGCAGATAGGATCTTTAGCCATAGAACGAATCATATCTTCTGTCAATACATTAGCTGCGGAAATTCCGATAAAGACGTCTGCCCCTACTAAAGCACCAGCTAAATCTCCTTGATATTTTTCAGGATTAGTGGCTTTAGCGATCTCTTCTTTATATGGATTCATGCCTTCTTTACGACCCTCATAAATGGCACCTTTAGTATCGCACATAATAACATTCTTTAAGCCCATGCTCATTAGAAGCTTGATAATAGCAATACCAGCGGCTCCAGCTCCATTAGCCACAACCTTGATATCTTCAATCTTTTTACCAACAACTTTAAGAGCATTGATTAGACCAGCTAAAGTAACTACAGCTGTTCCGTGTTGGTCATCGTGGAAGATAGGACCTTTAAAGATACCTCGTTCTTTTAGTTTATCTTCGATTTCGAAGCATTCTGGAGCTTTAATATCTTCTAGGTTTACACCACCAAAAGTGGGAGCAGTTAGTTCAACGATTTCCACGATTTTGTCTACATCAGTTGTATTTACACATAAGGGGAAAGCATCAACATCAGCAAAGCTTTTGAAAAGAAGTGACTTTCCTTCCATCACAGGCATAGCGGCAGCCGCACCAAGATCACCTAAGCCAAGGATTGCAGTTCCATTAGAAACAACACAAACATAGTTGGCATGGTTAGTATATACGTCAAGGTTTTCAGGGTCAGCGGCAATTTCTTTTACAGGTTCAGCGACACCAGGCGAATAGGCCAAGGTTAAGTCATCCCGATCTTTAGCCGGTACAGTTACCCGAATTTCCATTTTTCCGGGTCTAGCCTTATGAAATTCTAAGGCTTCTTCCCTTAAATTTTTAATACGACTCATCAGGACATCCCCTCTCGTTTTTAATCATTGCTTCATTTTATTTGCTATTATTAGTAGAAAATAGAAAACTTTGCCGAAAACCTCATTAAAATGAAACAACGTTTCACTAGTTAGCCATATGTTCGGTCGCCAGGAAAGGCGACCGGACATATATAACCTATGTGAATACATTATACCTTATACTGTTATTTTCTTGAAGCCTCTTTTTCATCAATTTCAGCTTGAGCAGCTAAAATATCTTTAGCATTGAGATATACTGGAGTATCTACCATTTTACCGTTGAGAGATACAGCAGCTTTTCCTTTTGCTAATCCTTCTTCTTCGAATACTTTAACAACATCTTTTGCCCATTCAACATCTGCTGGATCTGGAGCATAGAGTCTGTTGGAAGGTTCTACTTGACCAGGATGGATAATCATACGGCCTTCATAGCCCATTTGCTTACCTTCAGCAACGTTTCTTTCGAAAGCTTCGATATTTTTGTAATCAACGAAAGGAGCATCAATAGCTACGATACCAGCAGCACGGCATGCTACTGCAACTTTAGCACGTCCATATTGTTGTTCAACAGCTTCGTTTGTAATTTTAACCCGCATGTCACGGCAGTAGTCAACAGCACCAAAGATAGCGTTTACGTTCCGCTCACTTGCTAAGCAGCATTCTTCAGCATTAGCAATACCTTTAGCTGTTTCGAGTAGCATGGAAATTTTAACAGTTCCTACTTCCATGCCACGACGTAATTCTAGTTCTTCAAGTTTCCACTCTAAACGCTTAACATCATCTGCACAACCAACTTTAGCGAGAGTTACACCGTCTAAACCAGGCCAGACAATAGCTTCTAAGTCATCATTGGTCATATTGGTTTCCCAGTTGTTAATACGGACAAATACTTGTGCCCCACCTTGGGCTCCTACTGCGAGATTTTCTTTAACTAATTGACGAGCAGCTTCTTTCTCAGAAGGTGGAACAGCGTCTTCTAAGTCGAAGGTAATAATATCAGCTGGAATTTCTGGAGCTTTCGCAATCATCTTAGGATTGTTTCCTGGAATGTACATAACTGATCTCATAACTGCCATTGTAAAAAACCCCCTATAATTTTATAAAATATATTTCTAAGGACTAGTCCTTAAAGGACTAAGTCCTTATAAGCATATAAAAATACTTATTTACCAAGCTTTTCTTTGAGAATTAAAGGTATATCTGTTGGTCTTTCAGCTACAAATCCACCAGCTTTGGTAATTGCCTCCATCTTACTTTTTGCAGATCCGCGTCCACGTTCTACAATATTGGAAGCATGGGAGAAACGTTGCCCTTCTGGAGCCCAAGCACCGGCAACATAGATAACAAAAGGTGTGGTGAATTTACCAGCTGCAATTACTTCAGCACATTCTTCTTCTTGAGAACCACCGATTTCAGCATATACAGCTACTCCGTGAGTATCTGGGTCTTCTTCAAAAAGAGGTAGTAAGTCAGCCATAGAGGTTCCAAGAACTGGTTCTGTTCCTGTATGAACTACTGTGCTTACTCCAAATCCACCTTCCCGGAGAACCCAGGGGATGGTTCCTGATTGACCACCACTCCGAGAGAAAACACCGATATTACCTTTTTGGAAGAACTTATTGGCCCATTCCACATTTCCTCCAAGCCAGCCAACAACTGCTTCTCCTGGAGTAATAATCCCGATAGAGCCCGGTCCAATTACTCGAGAACCTCTACTCTTGGCATAGGCTATCATTTCCATAATGTCATGAATGGGTGTGCCTTCAACACAGGGAATGATATTTTTAACCCCTGCATCTGCTGCTTCCATAACAGCTGTTTTTAATGCTCGTCCTGGTACAAAAATTACACTGAAATCAATTTCACCTTGATCTCTTACTATTTCTTTAACTGTGTTATATACAGGTAATCCGTGTATTTCTTGACCGGATTTGCCCGGGCTAGTACCACCGATCAAGTTTGTACCATAGTCTTTCATATATTTTGTCCGTACGGAACCTTCCCGGCCAGTTATCCCTTGGACAATAACTTTGGTCTCTTTACTGATTAGAATGCCCATTCTTATCCCTCATTTAATCAATTTGCTAGGTTTCCCTAGTTACATAATCTCCTCGATCTAATATTAAAGTAACCCACGTTTTTCTAAATATTCATCAAGGCCTTTCACCGGTACCTCGATGGTAATAGCATCATTACCTCTGAACTTACAAGCAAATTCGCAAGCTAAGCATTCAGTTCCAAGGCGTAGTACCTCTTCATCGGTGAGATGGGCAACTGATGCTCGTCCTTGCTCATCAATGCCTAGCAAGCCACGGGCATACTTTTTGCATGCCTCTGCACATGCTTTTGTTTCGCATGTATCACACTTGCTGGTATCGATCCTTACCTTACAACTTTTTTCAGCGAATTCCAGCACTTCATTTCCCTACTTTCCTTGAGCTTCTTTCTCAGCCCGATATTCCTTACTTAGGGCTAAGAGTCTTTCACCAATGAATTTTGTATCTGTCACATGCTCTTTTCCATATATTTCGATTCTTCTTCCTGGTCCATCAGGAGTCATTAAATCTGCTAACCCTGTACGGAGGATTTCTAAAGACTCGTCTTCCCTGTTACCACATAATAAGAGTACACATGGTAAACCAGGTTTCTTTGTTGGGAGCATTTCACGAAGAACCTTGACGATAGCATGAGCATGGTGCCACTGCTCCTGGTTAGCCATCATAAATCCACCAAGGAGATATCCGTCAATATTTGGTTGAGAAAGGACAGCTTTAGCCACACGATAGATTTTTGAAGCCACTGGGTTACCACTGGTATCTGCATAGTTAGCAGGTTTCAAACCAACTTGGTTCAAAGCGTCAAGTCCCATCATAGCTGAACCGCCACCAATAGGATGATAGCCGATATGGCCAGGACTTACTTCGTCATAACCCATGTTCATTAAGAATCCAGTGCCTCGGGCATCAGTTTCTTCAATATACCAACCGATGTAATCAAGCTCAGTAGGTTCTCCTGGTAAATCCCGGGCAATGTCAAAGCCGAATTCTGGATGACGTCCAACAGAGCTATTGTCGATTTCCATTTTGCAATCTGCACAAATTAATTCGCCATCTCCAGTCATGACAAAGGGGTTAATCTCCAAAGTCATACAGTCATATTTTTTATAAACTTCGGATAATTTCGTTAAAAATTTGGCAAATTTATTGTAATGTTCAGGATCGATACCTGCTTTAGCAGCTAGATCAATGGCGTCATAACTTTGCAAACCAAATACTGGGTCTACATTAAATTGAAAGAGTTTTTCTTCAGGAACACTCTCAATATCCATTCCACCTTCTGCACTGAACATCAACATAGGTGAACGAGCTTCTCTAGCACCGTTTATAACAAAGGATGCATAGTACTCTTGTTTGATATCGAGTTTTTCTTCTACCAATACCTTACGGACTGGTAAACCTTGAACTGTTTTTGAAAGAATTTCCCTTGCAGCAGCTTCTGCTTCTTCAGGGGTATCCACTAGTTTTACAATCCCAGCTTTACCACGCCCACCTGCTTGGACTTGCCCTTTAACAGCAACAGGTCCGCCAATCCATTGGGCAATTTTTTTAGCTTCTTCTGGGGTAGATGCCGGACGGCCTTTTGGTACCGGCATACCTGCTTTTGCAAGCCATTCTTTTCCTTGATACTCTAGAAATCTAGCCATGCCATAATCCCTTCCATACTGTTTTTTCTATATACCTTTAGAAATGTAACTATTGGCCATTTGCCAAGTAACCCTTCGCCCTCCCTTCCTTAATATATAAAATCAGGTCAAAAGCTCATAAGTACATTTGTTTTACATAGTGAAACTTGGTTTCATTTTTCCTCATCTGAACTTATTATCCCCGATTTAAAGCATTTCGTCAACCTTAAAAACAAAATTATTGAGAAATTTTAAAACAATGTTTTATTCTTTAAAACAATACATTCGCCATTAATTCAGAATTTCCTGCCCCTTTTTTAAAAAAATCTAATCTCCAGAGGGTCAGACCACAAATAAAGTATGTGTATCATGAATATCTTATATCCAAGAGCATATACATTTAAGAAATAATAAGAATTTAAGGCAATGTCTGCAAAAGGAAGATTATTATGGAGGTTCTTATGAAGGAAGTCCCTTTTGATTCGGAAATTCTTTATGTTTATAAGCTATATTATTTTCTTTCTTTCTTAGCTTTCTTTACTCTACTTAGTATAATTCTGGGTTGGCGTTTTGGATTAATAGTTGGTCTAATAATTTTTATTCTAGGTTTCTTAACTTCTTACTTAATGATGACCCTGAAAAAAAGCTTCTCCCCTCCAGATAAGAAGCTCACTGCCCAAAGAATGGCAAAGGAAATAACCAAAGACTTAAATCCTTTGGCTATTTCCCGTTTTGCAAGTCAGTTGTACTTTTATTTTAATGAACCTGAACAGGCCATATCCTTACTAAGAAAATACCAATATACTAATGACTCCATTTTATGCGCTACCCTTGCAGATTTTTTCTTAAGGGAGGGACTTCCCCATCAGGGACTAAAAGTAATTCACCAAAATCCCCAAAAGAATTCAGATCCCCTATTGTTGATGGTTTTGGGCCGAACTTATCAGCAACTAGAAAAATTAGAGAAAGCTATTATTTACTATCGAAAAAGTTTGCTTATAGCTCGCAAAAAAGGTTATCCCCATAATGGTGCCAATAAGCTCACAAAAACTTTCCTGGCACTAAGTTATCGGGCCAGCACTTATCACTCTCTAGGAGATTGTTATTCTTTATTAAAGAATCATTCCCTGGCTAAAAAGCACTATATTTTAGGCAATTTGCTTTTCTTCGATCTTTCTCTCTGGAAAAATCACAAGATTTCCAACCCCTATTCACCACATTCCTACACAAAATCCCTATAATTCTTCATTCTTTATCTAATTAAACAGTGTGAAAATCTTCTTTTTGCAACAATATTCTTATATGACAAAGTTTATAATAGAGATGACCCTATAAAACTCTCTATTTCTAGAAAAAAGCAAAAGTTAGCAAGAAATAACCAAGTTAAGGAAGGTGAAGTGATTATGATGTCAACTGGAGAAGATGCATTGAGGTTTATCCGGGAATTTGAAATCACTTGCCGTGAAGTGCTGGTCGCCAAAGGGACAAGTGAACATGAACTTGGAAATGCTGCTTTAGAATTACAATGGAAGTTTTTAAGAATGTTACGTGAAAAAAAAGGAACCCTTAATCATGCCAAATCTGCATCTCAAGGTTCCACTAGCTCAATTGCTTAATCAGTAAGGTTTAGGATCATAGCATTCTCATCACAATTGGGAAACTTAACACAATGAACACATTCTTTCCAAACCTTATGAGGCATTTCTTCTTTTTCGATCATGGAAAAACCGCAGGTCTTAAAGAAATTTGGTTGATAAGTTAAGGTAAAAACTCTTGGACAGCCAAGTTTTTTGGCGTCTTCAATTAATTCCGTTACAAGCTTCCTACCTAATCCTTTTCCCTGGTATTCTTCATCTACAGCAAGAGCTCGTATCTCTGCAAGATCATGCCAGATAATATGAAGTCCTCCTGTAGCAACAATACGCCCATCTATCTCAATGACCAAAAACTCCCTCAAATATTCATAGAGAGAGTTTCGCGAACGGGGTAGCATAAGCCCCTGATCAGCAAAATAATTGATTAATGTCATCATGCTTTCAACATCTTGCAATCTTGCCCTTCTACATTCCATTTTATTTCCTCCTTTTCTTTATAATTATACATAAAATCCTATATTTATAAAGAGCTTTATAAAATATAATATGATATTTA
>JAAZLD010000477.1 GCA_012799495.1 Desulfitobacterium sp.
AAAGATTATGATTATGCTGGTAACGCTACTCGTGCTACAGACGGACTGTGTGCTATGTCCTGTCCGCTGAACATCAATACAGGGGATAACACGAAATACTTGCGTTCCCAAGCCATTACTCCTACAACCCGCAAAGTAGCCAGGTTATTAGCGAGAAATATGAATGGTGTTACAGGTGTAATGCGGGTGGGGCTAGGAGCAGTAGATGGTGTCCATGGATTCTTTGGCTCACGGATTATGAATTCTCTAGCAAAAGGTGCTCATAATGTTTCCCGGAGCAATATCCCTCTCTGGAACTCTTGGATGCCTAGCAAAGGAAGCCATAAGATCAAACCCTTGCCTCCTATGCAAAGGACTGGGGAAGATTTAAAGGTAGTTTATTTCCCCAGCTGCATTAGCCGTTCCATGGGACCAGCCCGTAAAGATCGTGACCAAAGACCGCTAAATGAAGTGATGTGCTCTATCTTGGCTAAAGCAGGGTATGAAGTGATTATCCCATCTGGATTGGATAAACTATGCTGTGGCATGCCCTGGGAAAGTAAAGGATTCTTTGATATCGCCGATGAAAAGAGTGCAGAATTAGAAAGGGTCCTCATCAAAGCCAGCCAAAATGGTCGGTACCCCATAGTTTGTGATACTAGCCCTTGCTTGTACCGGATGAAGAGGTCCTTTAAATCGGGGATTGAACTCCACGAATCTGTGGAATTTGTTCATGATTTCCTCCTTCACCGCCTAGATATCCGTAAAGTACTGGAGACAATTGCTGTTCATGTTACTTGTAGCTCCATAAAAATGCAGCTAAGTGATAAGTTTAAGGCTGTTGCTGAAGCCTGTGCGGAAAAGGTTATTTTCCCTGATGATGTCCATTGTTGTGGATTTGCCGGAGATAAAGGATTCACCTATCCAGAATTAAATAATTCCGCATTAGCAGGCTTGAAATCTTCCTTAACAGATGATTGCACCGCAGGATATTCTAATAGCCGCACCTGTGAGATCGGTCTCTCTGCTCACAGTGGCCTTAGTTATCAATCCTTAATGTATTTGGTGGATCGGTGTGCAAATCCATTGGGGAAATAAACCATTCTTGCAAATAAGATCAAGTGGTATCCCATTGAGAAACAAAAATAGAATCTGAGTTCGTTGAATAGGAGTTAATGAAAAGAGACTTGGGCATTTTACCCAAGTCTCTTTAAGATCCTTCCCCATTATGAGATTTTAGTGCCTGGACTAATTGATCAGCACAAGATGTAGATTTATGGCCACAGCGAATTCCCTGCAACCGTTTAATAACTTCCTCTACTGGCATCCCTTCCACTAAAGAGGAGATAGCCTGCAGATTACCAGGGCAGCCATTTTCAAACTTTACATTAGTAACAAACCCATTGTTAATTTCATATTGGATCAGGCTTGAGCAAACTCCGTTGGTGCGATAGGTTTTCATAGTCCCCAATTCCTTTCTTAGTATTTCTTATACTTTGCTTTCTATTTATTAAGACTTTGTTTAGAATTTGTTTAGCTTTTTTGCATTGCATAGGCCCTATTGAGAAGTGCATTGGTTGGAAGTATGGCTTATAATGATTTCATATGTACTTGGTTATATGACCTAAACCCCGATGTTTATTTTAGCAGAGTCCTTAATAAATGAAAATCTAATTGAAGCACTATTAAGACGAAGTAGAATAGGAGAAATGTACTTATGGAGAAAGAATATATTCGTCCCATGATTATTTTGATTATAGTCCAATTCTTGGTCATGGTGGGCTTTGGGATTGTTATTCCCATCCTTCCCTTCCTAGTGCAGGAATTAGGGGGAGGAGCATTTTCCTTAGGCTTATTTATGTCTGCATATTCCATTATGCAGTTTTTCTTTGCACCCTTTTGGGGAAGATTATCGGATAGGATTGGGCGGCGTCCAGTCCTTTTGATTGGGATAAGTGGTTATGGAATCACCTTTTTTCTTTTTGGTATAGCGGGAAATCTACCTCTACTAATTACATTTCGAGCTCTCTCGGGGATGGTTTCCTCTGCTACCCTGCCTACAGCTATGGCTTATTTAGCAGATATTACAGAAGGTACAAATCGGTCGAAAAGTATGGGCATGGTAGGGGCTGCCATGGGCTTAGGAATGGTAATTGGCCCTGCTTTAGGCGGATGGCTAGGCCACTATAGCTTTACTTTACCCTTTTATGTGGCGGGGGCTTTAGCCCTTTTGGTATTCCCCTTTGCTTGGAAATTCCTACCTGAGACCCTAAAAGAACCTAGTAGTAAACAGGAGAAAACTGTTCGTTTAAGCCCTCGTGTCTTTAAGGACCCTTTGTTTCCTATATTTTTATTTAACTTTGTTTTGGCATTTACCATGTCTATGTTTGAAGGGACTTTCGCCTTATTTGCAGCTCATCGGGTAGGTTTTGGTGCAAAAGAAGTGGGATTTGTTTTTATGGCTCTGGGTATTGTTGGGGTAGTTGTCCAAGGTGGCTTGATTGGTAGACTTGTGGCCCGCTTTGGAGATGCTTTACCTGCAAAAGGTGGAGCTGTTTTATGTGCCATAGCATTTATTTGGATCTTATGGGCTCCCAATGTGATTTTATTGGTATTGGGAACCATGCTCTTTATGGTAGGAAACTCCCTAATGACTCCAACTAGTTCTAGCTTGCTATCTAAAAATAGTGGCAATAAACAAGGAGCCTCATTGGGAGTGTTTCAGTCTATGGGAAGTTTAGGGAGGATTTTTGGCCCCTTAGTAGGTGGTGCCCTTTACGAGATTTTTATCCCTATACCTTATATCCTGGGAGCGGTTACTCTAGTACTTATGCTTCTATTCTTTGGCCCAAAAATTAAGGACAAAAAAGATTTGTTTCTTGAAAGTGAAGGACAAAGTACAATGTAGTTATAGGAATAACGTCAGTAGATAAATGTAATATTCGCCATGCAATTTAGACTATGTAGTACATGTAGTATTAGACTAATACAGTATCTGAACAATGTAGTAATAGAATATATTAGTAAGAAATTACTTGAAAATGGACTCAGGGAATTCCCTGAGTTTTTTTCTGGATTTCTTGCCTTTTCCTTTAGGGCCGGACAGAAATAGGGTATGAAGTTATCTGGTTAGTAATGAAATAGAAATAGAGTTCATATGAATGTAAGAAGTAACCTTATGTTTTCTTGAGCTCCTTAATGAAAAGATTAGGTAAAAGGAAAGAGGGTGTGAAACCTTGGGGATTTTTTAAGAGAAGAAGTATATCCTATAAATCTAGGTTTGGAACTCTATTTTGCTAAGGGTCAAGTAGTTTCAGCTAACTCCATAGCCTTTAACCAAGTCAAGCTAAAACTGCGGGAATTCGAATATTATTTCAATGAAAGACGTTGTGAAAATTTAGATCTAGTAGGAACATATCGGCCTTATCATTTTAATGATGATAAATTTGGTTTATATATTTACGTTCAAATGTTTGGTATGTATCTTCTAAGTATCCTCAAGAATTCTAGTCTTTCTTTACGTGAAAGCCATACTTTAGCTCTGGATTCTATTTTAACCCATGGGTCTTTTCATTATTTAATTGAGCGATTTTGCACATTAAGAGATAACTCTCAGATTGGAGAGGAAAAACTCTATTCCATATATAAAAAGAGAATCTACTGTCAGGTCTGGGGTACCCAAGAGTGTTTTGAGGAAACATTGGCGAATGCTTTTGTTTTCGAATCTAATCCCTCTTGGGACAGGCGCCATTTGGATTATATTCGTTCCCTATATTCTCGGCAAAGGGAGGGGTATTTTCAAGGATGCCAACTAAAGTCAGAGGATTATCAAGAGCTTTTGCAAATCCTTGAGAATCAGCTCATTGGAGAAAAGGAAGATAGAAATTTAAAAGGAAATATTAAGCAAGATAATCAGCCATCCTTATATGATTTTATCCATACAAATATACCTTTCCGTTATTTAGGGTTGCCAGTATACTTAGTCAATGATTGCGAAAAATTAGAGGATTTTATGAACATTGTCCAGATTTTATTTCCTCAAATATAGTGAAACCCACCAAAGTAACATAGATAATTTTATTGAATTATGTTAAAATGTACTTGTGATCCAAAAGTCGTTGTGAGAACTTTTACATATAAATTCGTTGCTTATGCTTGCTCTAATTATAGTTTAATATTACTTTAATACATACTTTAATTCCAAAATTATTGGCTGAGGAAAAAGCTGTAAGAAATCCTCTAGAATATATAGCTTAATTCTGGCAGAAGGAATTCTAAGAATTTTTAAAGCTAAGGCAAAATATTTCAATTTTGCAAGGGGATGATACAATGAAAACTTTAAATCACTCGCTAAGTCCAGCGATTGTTCGTAAAGAGCAAAGTATGGATCACAGCCTTTGCTATTCCGGAATGTTTGAAAAAATCTATCAAGCAAAGATTGAGTTTCTTAATAATCGTCATATTACCTCTAAGTACGAAGAAATCATAAGGCCGGAAATTATTCAGTCTTGGGAACGTTCGAAAGAATATTCCTTGGAAATTGACAACCTTATATGCCCTAAGTTGGAGGAAAGTGAGTTAGATAAACTCTTAGGGACAAAGCATTTCTTTCTTAATGCTGCTAAACCTTATTTGGAACGCTTAAGAAAGGTATTTGCTTTTACCAATAATTATGCAATTTTAACAGATGAACAAGGTACTGTTATTAGCGAGCCTTTACGAATCCAAATCTCCAAAAATACCTATGATGTGGAAAAAGGTATGATTTGTAATGAGAAAACATCTGGTACTTGCTCACATACCTTAACAATATTGCATAAGAAGCCTTTCCAGCTATGGGGACCAGAACATTATAGTGAATTACTCCACAAGACAATAGGTTCCTCTGCTCCCATATTTGATCCTTTAGGTAATTTTGCCGGCACATTGACTATTGTTAGTGATGATAATTATCATCAAAACGCTCATACTTTTGGATTATTGATGACAACAGCCTGGTCTATTCAAGAGAGATTTCAAATGACTTTTAATAAGAAACTCCT
>JAAZLD010000043.1 GCA_012799495.1 Desulfitobacterium sp.
CATCATCTGGCCCGGCGGGAGCATTATGATCTTCGTCTGGAATGGGATGGTGTGCTCTTAAGCTGGGCAGTCCCTAAAGGACCTTCCTATAATACCCGTGATAAAAGGTTGGCAGTTCAGGTAGAGGATCACCCTTTGGATTATCGGAATTTTGAAGGAACCATACCTAAAGGGGAATATGGTGGGGGAGTGGTGATGCTCTGGGATGAAGGCTTCTGGGAACCTTATTGTGATGTGGATGAGGGACTTAGGGAAGGGATGCTGAAGTTCACCCTCAAAGGGAAAAGGCTCAAAGGGAAATGGGCCTTAGTGCGGATGAAAAGGAGACCCGGTGAAAAACAGGATAACTGGCTTTTCCTAAAAGAAAAGGATGAGTATGTTCAAGCTGATACGGGGACTTCCCAATATACTACTAGTATCCGCACTGGACGAACAATGGAAGAAATTAACCAGGGGATAGGGGAAAAAATCACCCAGAATCCTTTCCAAAGTACGGGAGTCCAATTAGCTAAGTTAGTTAATACTATTCCCCAAGGAAATGATTGGCTTTATGAGATGAAATACGATGGCTACAGGATCGTAGGATACATCGAAGGAAATAGAGCCAGGCTTATAACCAGGAATGGTTACGATTTTACGGAACGGTTCCGAGATGTGGCAGATTCCTTGGTGGATTGGGCTAAGGGCAGGGCTATGGTCTTAGACGGAGAGATGGTGGTTACGGATCCTACGGGAAAGACGGATTTTCAAGCTCTCCAGAGTTATCTAAAAAACCCCCAGGGAAAGAATCTTACTTATATTATCTTCGATCTCCTTGCTTTAGATGGGGAAGACCTGCGGGAAAAACCCTTAATTGAGAGGAAGGAAATCCTTGAAGACCTGATGAGGGATTGTCCTCCCAACATTTATTACAGCCGACATGTAATAGGCAAAGGGAAAGAGAGTTTTGCAGTTGCCTGTGAGGCGGGGATGGAAGGGATTATCGGCAAAAAAGTCAATTCCCTTTACCGCGGGACCCGCAATGATGACTGGATCAAACTGAAGTGTGATAAAAGAGAGGAATTTGTCATTGGCGGTTATACCTTATCCGATAAAAGATCCAGTGGCGTAAGTTCTCTTCTCTTAGGGGTCTATGACGGGGAAAATTTAGTCTATGTGGGACGTGCCGGGACAGGCTTTACGGAAAAGGTGCGGCAAGACCTGGAGGAAAAGTTTAAGAGTATCAAGAAAGTGGAGCCTCCTTTTCAGAATCCCACCAAAGCCAGAGCCGATGAAAAGATTACCTGGCTTGAACCTAAATACGTGGCGGAAATTAAATACGCCGAATGGACGGAAGAAGAGCAGTTAAGGCAGGCCAGCTTTAAAGGACTGCGAGTAGATAAGGATCCCCATGAGGTCAAAAGGGAAGGCTTGGGTCAGGTAATTCAAGAAAGGTCGAGAACTATGCCAGGAAAGAGTAACCAGATTATTATTGAAGGAATAAAAATCTCCAGCCCTGATAAAGTGATTTTTGAAGAACCGAAAGTCACCAAGCTAGATGTAATTCGCTATTATGAAAGGGTAGCAGAGCGGATGCTCCCTTATGTGAGCCGGAGGATTCTCAGCATTGTCCGTTGTCCTAAAGGGGTTGAGGAAGCTTGCTTTTACAAAAAGCACCCTGGCCCCAGTAGTAAAGAAGTAGTTCCCATTCCTATTACCAATAGTGAGGGAGAAACAGAAGAGTACTTCTATATAGATAACATTAAGGGCCTCATCGCTGAGGCTCAAATGGGTACTTTAGAATTTCATATTTGGGGAAGTCGAGTGGAGGACTTAGAAAAGCCGGATCTGATGGTCTTTGACCTAGATCCCGATGAGGGTATGGAGCTGGAAAGGGTTCGGCAGGGTGTGCGGGATCTTAAAAGTATCCTGGAAGAGCTTTCCCTGAAATCCTATCTCAAGACTAGTGGAGGGAAAGGGTACCATGTGGTAGTCCCTTTATTGCCTTCTGTTTCTTGGGAGGTATTTAACGAGTTTGCCAAAGGTGTTGCCCAAGTGATGGAACAAAAATGGCCTGACCAATACACCAGCAATGTTCGGAAGGCCAAGCGAGCAAATAAAATCTTCATCGATTGGATCCGCAATGGAAGAGGAGCCACAAGTGTAGCACCTTACTCCTTGCGAGCAAGAAAAGGAGCTCTTGTCTCCATGCCCATAACATGGGATGAACTGAATACCGTAGCCCCTGATGGTATAGATATGGCTGAAGCAATCCGGAGAGTGGCGGGCCCAGATCCCTGGGAGGATTTTTTCCGCAGTATGCAAAGGTTGAAGTAGAGGGAAGATTCTTTTTGTGATTTTGGTCTTGCAAGAGGATAGAAAAGGTAATATATAGATATTTTGACTTTTATAGTCTGAATCTAGTACTATATTTGTGTAGGTGGTGATCGGTTTTGAAAGCCAATGAAGGAGAAGAAGATATCGCCAAAGGTA
>JAAZLD010000478.1 GCA_012799495.1 Desulfitobacterium sp.
CCCTGAAGATGGCTATCCTGCGAAAAATGGTTTAGTGAGTGTTTCTATCATCACCAAGGAATCTGTAGATGCAGATGCCTTATCCACGGGTATCTTTTTATTAGGGTTGGAAGAAGGAATGAAACTTATAGAAGAATTACCTGACACAGAGGCAGTCTTTATTACGGAAGATCGGAAGGTTTATATTACTTCTGGAATGAACGAATCCAACTTGGAAATAGTTAATGAATCCTACGAATTGCAAAGTAGTTTATAATTTAACTAGATGGAATTCATAAAGGTAAAACTAGAAAACTAGAAAAATTAGAAAACTAGAAAAACTAGAAAAAGAAATAAAAAACAAAAAGTTATCGAGAATATTTTCCTTCTCGATAACTTTTTTTCTTTTCCCCTTTTGAGGTTTAAGAACTATATCAAATTTCGGGCTTTATTTTTCTCTAACTGTTTGGGTTGCAGGATCTATTTCCACATCATCTTCACAGCAACTATAAGGGGTGGCTTTGCTTTTTTCTCTATCCAAGGCAGCGTTAGGATCGAAGCCTAGAACAGAGTGGGTAAGATACCCTCCGGTAATATTTAGTGACCGGTATCCTTTTGGTTTGAGGATCCGTTGAGCTATATATCCCCTAAGTCCCATTTGACAATAAAGAACTAAGAGCTTTTCCCGATCTAATTCATCTAATCTATCCCGCAATTCATCTAAGGGGATATTGATAGCCCCTTCCACATGGTCACGGGCATATTCCCTACTGGTTCGCACATCCACCAGGAGATAATCTTCTTCAATATTAGGCAAATCATGCCAGGTAATATTTTCAGCTATACCTGATAGAACATTTTCTGCTACATATCCAGCCATATTGACGGGATCTTTAGCTGATGAATAGGGTGGAGCATAAGCTAATTCAGCTTCAGTTAGATCTTGAACAGTTCCATTTAAGCCGATCATAGTAGCGATTACATCGATCCGTTTATCTACCCCATCAGTACCTACACCTTGAGCTCCGAGGATTTTACCCTCTGGGCTAAAGATTAACTTTAAAGTCATGGGAGCTCCCCCTGGGTAATAGGAGGCATGAGATAGTGGATGAGTGTGAACCACATGATATGGGATATTGGCTCTTTGTAATGTACGCTCATTAGCACCAGTGCTAGCAGCTGTAAGATCAAAGATCTTAATAATAGATGTTCCTTGGGTACCTCTATAAGTAGAGTTAAGGCCAGCTACATTATCAGCAGCTATTCTTCCTTGTTTGTTAGCAGGGCCAGCTAAAGGAATGGCTGTTTTTCCTTTAGTAATATAATCCACCACTTCAATAGCGTCCCCTACAGCATAGACCTGGGGAAGATTTGTTTCTAAACGGTCATTGACTACGATATGTCCTCTAGGTCCTAATTCAATACCGCTATCCCGGAGAAAAGCAGTATCTGGAGTAACACCAATAGCTAAGACAATAAGTTCAGCTTCCAGTTTCCGTTCACTATTAAGGGTTACCTCAACGAAACTCCCTTGATCTTGGAAAGAATTTACCCCATCTTGGAGAATAAGTTGAATTCCATGTTTAACTAACTCTCTTTCCCCCAAAACCACCATATCTGAATCGAAAGGTGCTAGGATATGGGGAGCAGCTTCTACTAGGGTTACCTCAAGGCCTATTTCTCTAAGGTTTTCTGCCATTTCTACCCCGACAAATCCTCCGCCGACGATGATAGCTCTTTTGACATTTTTATCATCTACCATGGATTTAATCTTATCTGTGTCAGGGATATTGCGGAGAGTGAGGATCCGAGGACTATCAATACCGGGGATATTAGGCCGTAAGGCCTTAGCTCCCGGGGAAAGGATTATGTAATCATAGCTTTCCTCGTAAACTCCTTTATCCTTAGCTTTAACTACTACTTTTTTTTCCTCTGGTCTAAGATCGATTACTTCATTATTGACCCGAACATCAATATTAAAACGCTTTTTCATAGCTTCGGGAGTTTGGACCAAAAGGTAATCTCGTCTGGGAATAACTCCCCCTATATAATAAGGGAGACCACAGTTGGCAAAGGAAATGTAATCATCTCTCTCAAAAAGGATAATTTCCGCATCCTCATCCAATCTTCTAAGGCGAGCTGCAGCTGATGCACCACCAGCTACGCCACCTACGATCAAAACTTTTTTCTTCATGGTAGCACTTCCTCTCTTTTTACCTTTATCTCTTTTTTGCCTTTATCTATCTCTTACTTATCGGTGAAATTCAGAGAATTAAGAATTTCCCGAATCCAATGCCCCACCCGAGGATTTTTAATGCTATAATAAACCTCCAGACCAACCCGACGGCTGGTGACGATATCTGCTAAGCGTAACCGTTGCAGATGTTGAGACACTGTAGATTGGGGGGCACCAAGACAGTCTTGCATCTCAGAGACATTACACTCTCCTTTTTCTAACAGATTATTAACGATACAAATCCGGACAGGATGGGCTAAAGCTTTTAGGACTTCGGCTACTTCAGTGTATTTGGGATTTATTGAGGACAATTTCAGATCTCCTTTACTTATACGAATTCTTTTGTTTATACGAATTCTTTTATATATACAGATTCTTTTATTTGTACAGATTTTTCTATTTGTACGAATATTTCTTAGCACATCTTTTTTAAGCACATTTGCTTATAACTATATTCAAATATTGCGATATATTATGATAATAATACGGTGGAAAGGGGAATGTCAATCCCTAATTTTACATAAAAAAAGGTAAATATCGTTTAATGTCGAAGATATTATTTGTGCAAAAAATTATTTATATTGAAATAATCTTTCTCCAACAAAGATAATTAATTTATGTAAAAAACTAAAATAGAGGCGAAAATGTAGAGAGCTATATTAGAGTACAAATGTAGATAATAAACGTAGAGAACCAAAGAGAGAACCAATGAGTATAACAGAGAGAATTAAAAAAGAGAAAATTTAGTATTGCAAAAGCAGTACTAAAGTAGTGTGTAGTACAAAGAGATTTAGATTATTATAAGGAGTAGGTGGTAATGCCATGGCTGAAAAGAAAAGGGAAGAATTTGTTCAGTTATTACTTGAGAACTTTGAATTTGCCAGAGAGTTAACTCCCGAGCAAATAGAACGATTATTTGAGCATTCTGTTTATCAGGAAGTACCTGCAGGAACAATTGTGGCTGAAAAGGGCTCCTATTGTCCCGGCTTGGCTTTACTATTATTTGGAGAGTTAAGAGTTGCCATGTCCTCAGATGATGGTAGGGAAGCAACAATTTACAGGATAGGCAAAGGGAAAATCTGCCCTCTGTCTGCTGCCTGTATCTTAGGAGGGTACTCTGGTAATACCGTAACTGTAACAGCAGAAACAGTGTGCAAAGTAATTTGGGTAAAGAGACCATATTTCCTTCAACCTCTTGGGGAAAATGAGCCTTTCTATCGTTTTGTTATGGGGGATATCTCCATGAGGCTCTTTGAAGCTACGGAAATAATGGATAGTATTGCTTTTATTCCTGTTCGCAAACGCTTAGCAAATTTGCTTTATATCAAAAGTCATGGAGGTAATTCCCCAGTTTATGCTACCCATGAAAACCTTGCCCGAGAATTAGGGACAGCCCGAGAAGTGATTAGTCGAGAATTAAAGGGCTTTGAAAGAACTGGAATATTAAAATTATCACGAGGAAAATTAGAAGTAACAGATTCGGAAGAATTAGAAAAACTGGCCTTATAAATATTTAGTCAATAAAGTTGTGGGTTTTATCTTAGGCCCCTCTTTACTACATCTTTTTAAGAAATTCTAATTTTATTGACATTTTATCTTAATAATTTTATGAAAATGATCACAATTTTTTCACAATTGGTACTTTAGTCACAGAAGAAACCCCTCCACCTATGCTAAAATAAACTCGAAGATTGTGATAGATGTTACTTTCCTAATGGTTGCATATTTTTTCAATCTTACATCAAAGATAA
>JAAZLD010000479.1 GCA_012799495.1 Desulfitobacterium sp.
CACAGGCCCCGAAGGTCCGACAGGCCCCACTGGCCCCGAAGGTCCGACAGGCCCCACTGGCCCCGAAGGTCCAACCGGTCCAACAGGCCCCGAAGGTCCAACAGGCCCCGAAGGTCCAACAGGTCCAACTGGCCCCGAAGGTCCGACCGGCCCCACTGGTCCAGAAGGTCCAACCGGCCCCACTGGCCCCGAAGGTCCGACCGGTCCAACCGGCCCAGGAGCTATTATACCTTTCTCCTCAGGAGATCCATTAGCGGTGACCGTTCTCCTTGGTGGAGCTGTAGGTCTACCCGGCTTAATCGGCTTTGGAAGCTCTACCCAAGCAGTGAATGTACTGGGCGCAACTATCGATATTAGTGGGGAGAACAACTATGCCTTCTCCATGCCACGGGATGGAAATATCACTTCCCTAGCTGTATACCTGAGTGTAACTTTAGGCGTAGGCCTTGGTGATGCATTGACCTATACAGTCCAAGTTTACAGCTCAGCAACTCCCGATGATGTTTTCACTCCTGTACCAGGTGCTGTAGTGAACCTTGCACTTCCTGCAGTAGTCACTCCCGGACAAACCTTTGATGATGTAATCACAGGTCTGTCGATCCCAGTCTCTGCCGGAACCAGACTTCTCCTAGTAGCTAGTCTCTCTGGCGGACCACTTACGATTGCAGGTAGTGTTACCGGTTATGTAAGTGCAGGTCTTGGTATAGATTAGAACAAGGATAGAGTATTGATATAAGAAAGGGAATCCCCATGGGATTCCCTTTTCTGGCAGATGCCCAATATATTATTTATGGACCAAATATATTATTTATAAAGCAAATATATTGCTCGTTGAAAATGAATTATCCTTTGTGAATGGTTAATAGCCCTTAAAGCTTGTGACTAAGGAGGGTGAGTTATGTCTTTCGGCCCTATCTCTATTAGCTTATGTATGATTGTGCGCAATGAAGAGAAAACCATCGGTAGATGTCTGGATTCTGTACAAGGAATAGTAGATGAGATCATTATCGTTGATACAGGGTCCACAGATAAGACTAAGGAAATTGTGGCTAACTATACGGATAAAATTTATGATTTTATCTGGATTGATGATTTTTCCGCAGCTCGCAACTATTCTTTTAGCTTAGCTACCAAAGAATATATTCTTTGGCTAGATGCCGATGATGTGATTATGGAAGAGGAACGTCAAAAGTTCCTTAAACTAAAAGAGAATTTCGACTCAACTATCGATGTAGTGAATATGCCCTACCAGCTAACTTTTGATGAAAATGGCCAATGCACTTTTAGCCTTCGTAGGAATCGTCTCGTAAGAAGAAGTTACAATTTTCAATGGTCAGGACAAGTCCATGAATATTTAGTTGTGAGAGGGAAAATTCTTAATAGCGATATTGCCATAACTCACAAATCTGAATCCCATGATGCTGATCGGAATTTAAGAATCTATAAGAAAAAACTAGCTAGAGGGGATGAGTTCACCCCCAGGGATCTGTACTATTTTGCTAATGAATTAAGAGATCATAGAGAATATGAAGAGGCAATTCTCTATTATGAGAAGTTTTTAGCAACTAAAAAAGGCTGGGTGGAAGATGAGATCGCCGCTTGTGGTAAACTTGCAGAAATTTACGAGATTCTAGGAGATGAGGATAAGGCTCAAAGTTACCTTTATAAATCTTTTGATTATGATATCCCACGGCCAGAATTTTGTTGCCGAATTGGTCACCAAAAGCTAAAAAAGAAAAAATACAAGGAAGCAGCCTTTTGGTATAAACTAGCTGCTGAAGGGGAAAAACCCGTTGATTCCTGGGGTATACGCAATGAAGCCTGTTGGACTTGGCTACCTCATATTCAACTTTGTATTTGTTATGATTATTTAGGGAAGCCAGAGTTAGCTTATCAGCATAATGAAATAGCCAGAACCTATCGCCCTCATGATCCCCGTGTCCTCCATAATAAAAGATACCTGGAAAACAAGCTAGGTATCACTGACAGGCAGGGCTAGGGTAAAAATAGGGTAGTCACTTCCTAAAAAGTAAGAATGAGAGAAGGGTTTAAGAATAGCAGCAATTAAGGTAGGAGCAAGGGGATAAAGTCAAATAGAAGTAGAGGTAGAAGTAGAAGGCTTTCCTTAGTGACCTTTGCGTATGGTCATTTAAGGAAAGCCATTTTTTTATTCCTACATAATTCATTAAGTTGGGACCTATCATATAAACCTCAAAAAGACTTATAAAACTTTGAGTTAATTAAAACATTGAAATTGGTTTATACACAAAAAAACCTTAAAACTAATTAGCTTAAGACAAAATTAGCTTAAAACACAAACTTGCTTAAGAAAAACCTTGTTAAGAAATAAACCTACTTGAAAACCATAGATCATAGCTTTAATTAAAGACTACTCAAAAAATCCTCTACTTGCTGAGCTGTTCGCTCCCAAGTCCACTCCTGAGCGAAGTGATAGCCATTAGTGGCTAATCTCTCCCGCTCTTGGTCATGGGTTAGGAGATAGGCGATGGCATCTCGCAGTTGCCCAATATCGCTGGGGGGCACTACTAAGGAGTTTACTCCATTAAGGGCATAATCTCGGCTACCACCGCAATCGGTAGTAATTACAGCAGTTTGGCAAGCCATGGCTTCTAAGGGTGGTAAACCAAAAGCCTCAAAATAAGAATTATAGACAAAAATATCAGACTGGCCATAAAGCAAAGCCATTTCATGGTCCGTTACGGAAGATAGGGTACGACAGGGAAAGGGAGGAGTAAAGTCTATTCCTTCTGGTAAGGTAATCACCAGATCAAAGTCAAAACTCTGTTGGAGCTCCTGGATGACCATTATAAAGTCGTTTCCACCTTTCCAAGTGTAGCCAGAGGCAGGATCTCGGATAATGTAAAAAATACTTTTGCGACTAGTGGAGGTAGAAGGTTTAGGACAAGGATGAAAAATACTATGGTCCACTCCACAGGAAATAACAGTACTATTACGTCCTGTTTCCTGGAGAATTATTTGACGTTGCCATTGGGATATACAGAGAATGGGAAAATCATGAAAGTAGGTTTGGCGAGCCACCTCTGATTCTGGAACCCAGAGGGGTTCATACCCTAAGCTTAAGCGAACCACTCTTCCTTTCTGAGATGCCCAAGCAGGGTAAACTGTAGAATAAAAATTCGGCAAAATAAAATCCGCCTCAGGCATATATGAGGGAGAAAGCTCAGGAACCCTTGTTACCTTAGCCCGTAAAGGCCAGACCTGTGCTCCCTTGTGAGGAATGACAACTTCTACTTCATGGCCTCTATCCACTAAGGCATTGGCTAGATGATATATAAAACGGGCTCCTCCACCCATTTCAAGGCTGATGACTGGAAAGAGGATCTTCATAATATGCCTCCTCATAAATTAACTACTACAGACTATGGTTTGGGGTAGAAAAATGACAATCTGAAGAGCAGATGAATATTAAATGAATACCATATAAAAGAGGAGAATTATTTACCATAAATATACAGGGTATAGAGAAAGGAAGATATGCCTGTGCAAATAGAGTACACCAACCAAAAAGATTTCTTTAGGTCCTTAAGAGAGTTGCTAATGGGTTCATTTTCGGTCTTAGATGTGGGGTGTGGAGTGGGTTTTGCTCTTAGAGAGTATCCTTGCCCAGTGAAAATCGGTGTGGATGTGCATAGACCTTATCTGGAATTGGCCCAAAAAAGAACACGCATGATCCCCCTTCTCTTAGATGCCACTTCCCTAGATAAAGTTTTTTTACCCAATTCAGTGGATGTAGTAACCATGATCGATGTAATTGAACATTTTGAGAAGGAAGAGGGCTTAAAAGTCCTAAAGGATGCTGAGAAAATTGCCCAAAAAAGAGTTATTATCTTTACACCACGGGGATTTTTCAAGCAAGTTGAAGAAGATCATTTTGGGTTAGGAGGGGAGGTTTATCAAAAGCATCGCTCCGGTTGGGAAGTGGAGGACTTTTCAAGTCTAGGATATAAGGTGAAAGTGTTTCAAGACTTCCATGACCAAAGCAATCCTTCCTTTGTTAAAGCTTATGGGGTTGATGCCCCTCCCATAGATGCCCTTTTAGCTTGGAAAGATCTTTCCTAGGGTTTGTTAGAGTCTTACCTTTGAAGTAATTGATAAAGGTAAGACTCTAATTGATCTGCTCGGTGGCGCCAAGTCCAAGTTTGGACAAACTCCCATCCTTTTTGAGCTAATTTCTGGCGCAGTTCTTGCTGGGTCAAGAGTTTGAGAATAGCTTCAGTCAATTGGGAAATATCGCTGGGGGG
>JAAZLD010000480.1 GCA_012799495.1 Desulfitobacterium sp.
AGTAAGATCTGGTGACGATACCGGAGGGGTTCCACCCGTTCCCATCTCGAACACGGAAGTTAAGACCTCCAGGGCTGATGATACTTGGACCGCAGGGTCCTGGGAAAGTAAGTAGTTGCCAGGTAAGTGCAAAAAGACCATCTAATCGATGGTCTTTTCGTGTATGTATTCAAAGCGTTAGTATAGTTAGCACGTCTATGGTTTTACCGATTAATTTTATTAGGCGAATCATTAACGTAATAGAGAATTCCCTATATTGATAAATAATCCAAGTTGTGATAGTATCGATATTAACTGATTTAAAATTTAATAAAAAAAGACTTAGGTATTTTCTGTTCGCAGAAAATAAAAGGGAACCAGGTGAAATTCCTGGACGGTCCGGCCACTGTGAGTGGAGAGCACCTTTCCATATCCACTGTTTGACATTTAATTACGAATGATTGGTAAAGAAATGTTAGATGGGAAGGGGAAAGTGTGTAATGACCCACGAGTCAGGAGACCTGCCTAAGTACTATGTATTATGCCTTCCGTGAAAAGGCTAAGTACTTTGAGATATGTCATTTGATGCAATGATCTTTAAAGAGCTTGGCTTTGGAAAAAGCCAAGCTCTTTCCATTTACTGCAGTATCCTAACTTAGTATAGCACTTTTTTTATATTGCATTCAAAAGGAACTTAGCGCGGAAGGTAGAACAAGGAGGGAGCTATTTTCAGAGAGTTTTTGTTGTAATTACAGCAAAAAGATGAAGTTTGAAAATGGGTAGATTTACAAGGGAGGATTCATAAATGAAGAAAAATATTTTTCACTGGCTTATAGCTATATTAGTGTCTTGCATGCTCTTACTAGCAGGTTGTAGCCAAGAGGGGGCAAATGTTTCTCAACCAGAAAATGAAGTGCCGGAAAAGACTGAGGTTACGATTACAGACTCTTTGGGTGAATCTATTACAATACCGTATCCTTTGGAGAGAGTAGTTCTCCTAAACTCTAATATCGCTGAAGCTATAGCTATCTTAGGAGTACAAGATGCTGTAGTAGGAGTTGCAGACAATATTGATATGCCATATCTGGGATTAGAACATGCAGAAGTAGTAGGAAAATATAGCAAGCCTAGTTATGAAAAAATTCTTGAACTAAAGCCCCAAGCTGTCCTTTGTTATGTAAAATCTTATAGTGATGAAGATTTTTCAGCAACCCTTGAACCATTAGGTATTAAAGTAGTTAAGTTAGATTTGTTTAAACCAGAAGCCTATGACAATGAAATTATTGAATTAAGTAAAGCCTTTGGTAAAGAGGAAAGGGCTAAAGAGTTCGTTGCTTGGAAAAATCAAAAAGAAAACTTGCTGGCTGAAAAATTACAACAGGTTAAGCCAGAGGATCAAGTGAGTGCTTTTGCAATGTATACTAGCAATTTTGCTAAAGGGAATTATAAAACTTTTGCTCAGGATACAGCCACTCATCAAGGTCTCACTATGGCGGGTGGGAAAAACATAGCTGGTCATATGGAGGGATATCCCCAGGTTAGCCCAGAATGGATATTGGAAGAAGATCCTGAAGTGTTTATCTTGAATGCATCCGGCGATGATGTGCAAATGGGCTATGATGCAGATGATCTTTCATGGTCGAAAGATATGCTGGCAAGCGCTAAAAGTGATAAAGTAATCTCTCAGACTAAAGCGGGGGAAAATGATCGGGTTCACTTAATTTATAGTAAATTGTTGGGAGGGGATAAGACATACCTTGGGGCTTTCTTTCTAGCTAAATGGTTCTATCCCGAAATTTTTGCAGATGTTAACCCCGATGATGTTTTAGAAGAGTATTTTAGTGACTGGTTAAATGTACCCCTAAAGGGAATTTGGTCCTACGAGGGAAATTAAGATGATTTTATACATCGACGGTATTAGTTTTAGTTATGGCTCTTATCCTGTCCTTAATGGGGTAAATATGAAAGTGGAACCTGGTCAGGTTGTGAGTATAGTAGGGCCAAATGGCTCAGGAAAGAGCACTTTAATGCGATGTTTAACACGAATTCTAAAACCTCAAAAGGGGAAAGTTTTTCTCGACGGACGAGAAATATCTCGGATTAACTCTCGAGAACTAGCCAAGTTAATGGGCTATGTTCCCCAATCTGTGGGAGAAGCCTTTTCCTATACAGTACTGGAGACAGTTCTATTAGGCAGAAAACCTCGTATGGATTGGAGTGTTGGAGACCAGGATTTAGAAAAGGTTGCGCAAGTTCTAGAGTTTATGGACCTTGAAATTTTGGCG
>JAAZLD010000481.1 GCA_012799495.1 Desulfitobacterium sp.
ATATCGATGAGTAGTTTTAGGGAGATTACCACGGAAGAGTTTGTTCATAGTCCATTTAAAATCTTAGATAAAGACTGGATGCTAGTTACAGCAGCTAAAGAAGAAAAAGTAAATACCATGACAGCATCTTGGGGTGGCTTTGGAGTCCTTTGGAATAAAAACGTAGCATTTGTTTTTATCCGCCCCCAACGCTATACCAAGGAATTTGTAGATCATTCTGATACTTTATCTCTGACCTTTTATTCCCGGGAGTATAAAAAACAATTAGGTTATCTAGGGCGGGTTTCTGGTCGGGATGTAGACAAGATCAAAGAGTCAGGCCTCACTTTAGCACGGACAGAAGATGGGACCCCTTACTTTTCCGAAGCTAAAATAATTATTAAAGGCAAAAAACTCTACGCCCAAGAATTAAAACCCGAATGTTTCTTGGTAAAAGACCTAGATGAGAAAAATTACTCTGAAAAAGACTACCACACTATGTATGTAGTGGAAGTGGAAAAAATCTTAGTTGCCGAGTAAAGAAAACAGATGCCTCTGTGAATAGATGGTGTAAGGTTCCCGATTCAGCTAAGGGGTGAAGTATGAGAAGTTTTCCTATAGGTGAAAAAAGTAGCAAGACCTTCAAATACGTAGCCCCATGATTCAACCGATTTTATTTGGCCTAGGCCATGGAATCTGTGAGGCAACCTGGATTCTGGTACCACCTTTGTTGGGTGGGTACCCCATTAGTATGTTGACACTAGGAATTATAGAACGGTTCCTAGCTATTATGATCCATGTGGGATTGACTATTATGGTCTGGAATGGTTTCCAAAAAGGGCAAAAATGGCGCTATCTTTTTCTAGCCATCGGAGTCCATGGAGCAGTGAACAGCTCCCTCATCCTATTCCAAAGCCTAAAACTAACCCCTGTGCAAATAGAACTCTGTCTCGGTGTTATGGCAGTTCTATTAGCTATTTATAGTTTTCACTCAAGAAAATACTATACTCTAGGAGGTCTAAAAAATGAAGAAAAGGACTCAAAGCTCCAACCTTAAGAAAGGGATATTGCTTGCTTTCACACTAATGCTAAGTTTATTACTTCTAACAGCCTGCTCCTCTAAACTTCCAGAAGGCTTTGATCAAGCTGAGGTTGAAAGGGAAGCCCAAAGTGTCATTACATTGCTTAGTGAGAGAAATACAGCTAACAACGAAATTATTAGAGAAATGGGTACTGAAAATTTGAAAACGAGCTTTACTGATGATGTCTTCGATGAGGTATATGAAATAATAAATAAAGTAGGGGAGTTTGAAAAATTTACTGATACAAAAGTCGCAGGTAGTTCGCAAAATGAGCAAGCATATGTAATAGCAGTAGTTAAAGCCAAATACGATAAGAAAAACTTAGTTTATACCATCAGTTTTGATAAGAATATGAAGCTAGCAGGGGTTTTTATAAAGTAATTGATTGCAAATATTGATTACAACATATTATTACAAAGGAAGAGCTTGCCTTAGAATTTTCATGGTCTTTGCCATGAATTTCTAAGGCCTTATACTTTATCTATGAGCACGTTGAATTATTTTTAATTTCTGGTATAGTTATGTGTATCTGAATAAAAGAGTGAAACGCTGTTTCAAACCTGGAGGTGGAGTATTGGATCTGCAATTAGACCTTCTTTTTGTAGCTTTGATCCTAATAGCTGGCGTTATTGCCGGGTTTCTTAATACTGTGGCAGGGGGAGGATCTATAATATCCTTACCCTTCTTAATTTTCTTGGGACTCCCCGCTCAAGTAGCTAATGGAACCAATCGGGTGGGTATGGTAGCGGAAAGCTGGGTGGCAGTATGGAATTTTCGCCGGAAAGGGTACTTTGACTGGAACTTAAGTATCCTTTTTGGAATCCCTGCAATTATAGGCTCGTTAATC
>JAAZLD010000044.1 GCA_012799495.1 Desulfitobacterium sp.
AAGGACTTTTCAGATATTTTGCAGAATAAATAGGGATGTAGAGAATAGAAATTATTCTACCTTTTGTAAGCTTATCGTCAAACCATTGGGTACCTCAGCCTAGGTCTTTTCTTTTTATAGCTATAGGCATTCTTTTCTTTTCAAATTCAACTTCAACCCAACTCAACTTCCGATTTCCAACGTCTACTTTCTTGCTCAATGTTATTCTTTAAGTTTTCTCCTTACATTTTATGAGTTTATTCTTTGGTATCTCTTCCTTACTTTTATCTTTTTGAAATAGTTTTAGTTTTGCATAAAACTATTTAGAACATAAAAATAGAAGGTGATTCTGTGAAAAAAGGAGTACTAGCCCTACTAATTGCTTTAGCAATGGTACTTACAGGCTGTGGAGGTGAGAACGCAAAAGAAACCTCAGGGAGTGCTAATTCCGACTCAAATGTCAGTGCTGAGGTAGAGGTTCTCAGTGTGGAAGAAGCTGAGGAAGCATTAATTGCGGAACTCGGTGGGGAATCCTTAGAGTTTATGGTCGGTCTTTTACGGGAGGCTAAACTAGGGGATGCCACTGTTTATGTCTTTGACCGAGTAGGCACTAATGGTGGAGCTTCAACAGTGGATTTTGTCCATAGTGAAACTGGTAAAGTCTATTTCGATAGTAATGATTTGCTCCTGGATGAATTTAAGAAGAGTAAAGCCAAAGAAGAGTATCTCAAAGAGAAATATATCGATGGCAATATTTACTACATATCTATGAAGTCCATCAATGATCCTGAGGAAATCACTTGGGATGCTTATATCGTAAATAATGCTGCCTATAGTGATCTGGATGCTGCTAAAGGTGCTGTTATATCTGAACATCTGGCTAATCATCCTATCTTAGGCTTATTCGGCAAATTTATTGATGATGTAGTAGAAGTCACAGGGCAAGGCCTTGATCCAGCTGAAGTGGTAGATGTGGACGGTATGGAAAACTGGATCGTCAATCGCATCACTTATAATGGTGCTCAGATCTTCTTTGATGACGAAGAAAATGCCACAGAAATCTTTATTGATGAGCAGGTTGAGTTTTTAGGTGTGCAGATTGGATATACCTTTGATGAAATCTCCGCTGTATTGGGATTACCGGAAAGTATCAGTGAAGATCCTTATTTTGAAGATGTTTATACTATGACCTATGTTTTTGATGATATAGCCATTGATTTCTATGCGGAAAGCCGAGATGGCAAGACCGCCAGCGCTTTGGTAAGAAAAAATTATGGTTGGTAAGGATAGATCTCTGATTAAATTCTTGTAAGAAAAGATTTCTAATTAAATATGTAGAAAATGAGTAAGTAGATATTTAATATGAAAAAAACCTTGTCCCAAATTTGCATGAGTTAGCAGATTTGGGACAAGTTGGATTAAGAGTGGTATAATATGTTATAGGGGGTGAATTCGGAATGAGCAGAGCCTTTGTTAAAGAAGATGATGGCTGGTTCAGATGTACCAAACATCGGGAGCATTGTATGATGGCTAATGAAAGAGGAGAGTGCCTTCTTGACCATTGTAACCAGTACCCGGAAAATGACGAACAGGAAGAGAGGTAGTCTGGCTTATTGATAATGGTAAGGATAAAAAAT
>JAAZLD010000482.1 GCA_012799495.1 Desulfitobacterium sp.
CTAAGGATACCCAAGGAATTTTTCCATATTCCAAAGTAAGTACTAGGACACCTATTGCTGCCAAAATAAAGGATAGGACTTGCCAGCCATCCATTTTCTCCCTTAAAATAATAATTCCTATTAAAACTACAAGTAAAGGATTTATGTAATAGCCAAGACTCGCTTCAATGACCTTATCATTATTTACAGCCCATATATAGATGTACCAGTTTAGAGTGATTGTTAAGCCACTTAATACCACTCCTATGGTTTTTGAGGGATCTCGCAAAACAACTCTAACATCTCTTAAGCGTCTATTTAAAACCAATAATAAAGTTACAAAAACACAAGCCCATATAATCCTATGAGCTAAAATTTGATCCGGCGGTATATCTTGCAAAGCCTTCCAATAGATAGGGAACAATCCCCAAAGAATATAAGCAACAATAGTATATAATACTCCCATTTTGATGGATGTTCTTTCTTTCATTTTTAACCTCACAAAAATTTCGTCGAAAATACGATTTAAAGTATAGCAATTAGGTAAAGTTTTTTCTACCTTTATAAAACGGATATTATAAAAAGCCTCCCATTGGCAAGTAATTACCAAGGAGGCCTTGGTAAATTAAAACGGGGAGGATGATTACTCTTCAGTTATTTTTGCATGTTCAAGGACATACTGGAATGCTTTTTCCACTTTCAAGTCAAACTCTACTTTACTCACTAAAGGACCAAGTTTTTCTCTTGCGTTTTCTGGATCCATATTGACACTTAAAGCAAATTCCCTGCATCCTTCATCTATTTCTTCTTCGGTGACTGTATAACCTTTTTCCTTAATAACCTCATCCATAATGTATTCGGATTTCAATGAATTCTCGGCATCTTCCCAGATTTCATTTTTTAATTCTTCCTGAGTTTTATTCATCATCTGGAGGTAGAGCTCAACAGTACCGCCCTCGGATCTCACCTGTTCTTCGAATTGTTGAAGTATTCCCGTAGCTCGTTGCATAATTAAAAATTCAGGTATTTCCACTTTGCATCTTTTGAATAATTCCATATAAATAGCCTTATTTCTGGCCATAAGGTAACGTTGGTGAGCTGCCTGTTCAAGTTCTTCTCTCGTTCTTTGACGCAATTCCTCTAAATTCTTTACTTTGCCTACTTCTTGAGCGAAGGTATCATCTAAAGGAAGGGTTTCGATTTTTTCTACTTTCTTCACGGTTATTTGAAAGCGGGCTGTCTTCCCTACTAGCTGCTTCTGGGGAAAGTCATCGGGAAATACCTTTTCTAGTTCAACTATATCTCCTTTTTTCTTGCCCACTAATTGAGATTCAAAACCAAGAAAACCTACTTCTTCATCTAATATAGTTTGATAGTCATGGACTGGATCAAGTTTGTTGCCGTCTAATTCACAGTCATAGTCAATAGTCACTGTATCCCCAATTACCGCAGGTTCCATTCCTCTATCTGTAACCTTTTTATTTTTTATTTGAAGCATCTCTAATTGCCTGTCAATATCTTTTTCCGTAACTTCTTCAGCTTTAGGAATTGTGACTTCTATCCCTTCAATTTCACCCAAGGTTACCTCGGGCAAAACGGGCACAACTACTTTTACATCCAAATCTTTTCCTTTTTCAATATAGCCAACTTCAATATCTGGTTCACCCATAGTTTTAAGTTCTAATTTATCAACTGCCGCCTGGTATTCATTAGGCATTAACATGTCAAGAGCTTCTTGATAGAAAATTGTCTCACCATATTTTGCTTCAATGGCAAAGCGAGGTGCCTTTCCTTTTCGGAATCCTGGTACCTCATAATTCCCCCTTTTTATCTTATATACCTTATCAAGAGCTTCTTCAAAGACTTTGTATTCTACCTTAAAATTAAAATGGGCTTCACTTTTTTCAATTTTCTCTAGCACAGCATTCATTGGCACATACTCCTTTACACCTTTATGATGGTGGCAAAATTATTTCGACGAAATATATTTGTTATAAAGAATATGCAAGAACTATGCCATTATCATAAAAAGCGGCAATACTCTACCTTTCAAGGGTTTTCATCTCAGCATTCAAGTACCAAAAAGGACAAAATGTATAACAAAATGAGAAAGGTTTTTCATTTTGAGACTTTTATCATGTTTTTAGGGAGATATTTAAGGTGGTTAACAAAGGAGTTCATTTAACTACCTCTTTGCATCTCTTTTTCTTAAAGATTTATAAATATCTATAAAATAGTCATAGGAAACTTTTATTTGTACTAAGTTTTACATTCTTACATTTACCTAGCAATTCGAAACATATTAGCATATAATTAAAATATAAAAACCCTAATTACATCCCTTGCATTTTTTTAAGAGATATGGTATCTTATATTGTGTCCCAAGGGTTGGGATATAGTC
>JAAZLD010000483.1 GCA_012799495.1 Desulfitobacterium sp.
AGAGGATTATACAAGGCCAAGGAAAATGGCCGGAACAAAGTTATAGTTTGTTAACAGCTTATAATTCAATATAGAAAAAGGACCCTACAAGGCTTTTATTAGCCCGTAGGGTCTTTTTCAAAATATGAAGGTGATTTTAGGATAGGTGATTATTGCATAAGGTAACGATTTAAAAGTCCCGTTTGGAATACAGCTTTAGAGAAAGGAGATAAGAGAGAAGTAAAATAACGGTGGCTAAGGCAGCCAAACATCCACTGACCAGTAACAAGTTTTCGGAAGCGAACACTATAAAATCAAGTGTCAGGGTACTGTATTGGGGCATGGATGAAAATCCGACGTAACTACTGAAAAGGATAGCAAATAAAACTACAGGTAAATAGAAACCCCAAAACTTGCCCTTATTATAGCCAAATCTGAATAATATGGGAAACATGAAAAGATTAAGAAAAGCATACAAGAGGCAACTCAAAGCAATGATGGCTATATATCCTTCAATCCCTATATACCATTTTGAAAGAGAGAATTTATTGACAAGGGGCATTAAGAGAGTACCTGTGACTATACCGCATAATAACATGATTAGAGATAACAGATACCTTCCAGTGACGATGGATTTTCTACTCACAGGTAAGGTTAAATAAAGGTTATTTAACTCTCCCTTTTCCTCAACAGCGAAAGGATTAATGGAGAAACTTAAGAACATAAATACGCTCATGGGAATTACAAGCAGGGGGGAGTAAAAGCCTAAAAAGAAAATAAAAACCGGTAAGAGCAATCCCCTTATTTGAT
This sequence comes from Desulfitobacterium sp., assembly GCA_012799495.1. Classification (GTDB taxonomy): domain Bacteria; phylum Bacillota; class Desulfitobacteriia; order Desulfitobacteriales; family Desulfitobacteriaceae; genus Desulfitobacterium. The sequence continues at coordinate 790 of JAAZLD010000483.1, forward strand.
AAACTTTCATGGCCCGCCAATCAAGGGCAATCATTTTCGTCATCATAACTATGCTCCTCTCCTGTTCATATGAACCATAATATCCTCTAAGGAAACGGTTTCGGTAATGACCCCTGGGGGAAAACCGCCAATATCCCCAACCTCAATCATCCCCTCAAAACCTCCAAGATGCTCCCGAAGTCCGATAATCTTATGACGCTTTGACTCAGGCAATTCCTCCATACCACCCCTAATCAAGCAGTATTTTTCCAGAAGTTCATCTTTCAGCCCACTATAGAGGATCCGTCCCTTATCGATATAGATAATGTAATCGGCGATTTTCTCCAGGTCACTGGTGATGTGGGTTGAGAAAAAGAGGCTTTTATTTTCATCTAGCATGTATTCCCGCAGAATATCCAGGATTTCATCCCGCATGACAGGGTCAAGGCCAGAAGTTGGTTCGTCAAGGAGTAGCAGCTGGGCGTTATGGGATAAAGTAACGGCCAGCCCCAGCTTCATTTTCATACCTCGGGATAGGGATTTGAATTTTTGTTTGGGATCCAGAGAAAATCTCTGAAGATATTGATGATAGGCCGCACTATCCCAATGTCTGTAGAAGGGACTCAGAGCCTTTTCAATATCCAGGGGTGTCCAATCCTCTTGAAAATAAGGCTGGTCAAAAAGTACCCCTAAATCTTCTTTGAGGGGAAAATCGTCGCTAGATTTTCCTAGTATTTCAATATCTCCCCCATCTTTTATAGCCATACCCATCATAAGTTTCATGACAGTGGTTTTCCCTGCGCCATTTTGCCCGATAAAGCCACAGATATAGCCCCTTGGCACAGTAAAGCTTACATTGTCTAAGAGAAAGCCTTTATACTTTTTGGTAAGATTATTGACCTTAATGGCGTTATTCATGAGACTCCTCCTCCAGTTCATCTAATAATTCGTGAAGGTCCGAACTTGTCAACCCCGCCAGTTTCCCTTGGCGAAGGGCGGTGCTTAAAGCATCTTTTGTTTCTTTTACATAGTGGCTTCTCATAAGAGTGTTATCGACTTTTTTGACATAGCACCCTTTTCCCGGTACGGTTTGCACAAAACCTTCAAGTTCCAAATCGTTATAGGCTCGTGTGGTGGTGATGACGCTGACTTTTAAGTCCCGGGCAAGTTGGCGAAGAGAGGGAAGTAATTCCCCTTCAGGCAATTCCCCAGATAAGACAGCAGCCTTAATCTGTTCTTTGATCTGCTCATATATGGGGACACTGGATTGGTGTGACAAAACAATTCGCATATCGCTCATCCTATCCTTACTGTTATTCAGTAGATAATTAACTGTTGTTTAGTAGTTCTTAACTGTCTTTCAGTACATATCCGTATATATATAGTATATACAGTTGAACTGATCTGTCAATAGCATTTGGAGCGAATTTTGAGAAGGTACGACTTTATTAAGGCACCACTTCGTATAGGTACCACTTCATTAAATTACCACTTCGTAAAGGCGCTGAGAGTAATCTCTAGGTTTTTGCTATGAAAAAGAAGTGTCAAATTTATAGGGGTGCAACCCCGTTGGAAAATGCAGGATAATTTTGGAGCATGTCGAAACTTAAAAATAACAAGCTACA
>JAAZLD010000484.1 GCA_012799495.1 Desulfitobacterium sp.
AATATGGAGCCAGACCACAAGCAGTGGATTAACTGGGCCATCAGTGCTGGAATCGAGCCCAAGGTTATCGAGTTTATCTCTACCTTCCCGGAATACTTGCATAAGATTAACGAAGATGACCTGCGGGCTACTCCTCGTAGTTACGAACGGATCTCTAAAATCTATAGCATCTATAAAAATAGTAAGGACACCTTCTCCCCTGCCATCTTTCACAATGTAGTTAAGGGAAATGTGGGAAGAGTCATCGCCCAAGAATTCATCAACTTCGTGGAAAAGGATCATAAACCCCTTATTTCCTATGAAGATGTTTTCAAGAGTGGTTTTGGGGAAAATTTTAAGGATGGATCCATGGATGGGTCTTTACCCCAAGCCTTAGCAGAACGGATTAAAGAGGAAAGCCACACTCGCCTTTATCTTTCCGCCCGCAACATCCTCCAAACACTGGAGATGGAAATAGGAAAGCTTGCGGAAGATGCAAGCTCAATTAAGAGCCTTATTTCTAGATTAGTGTCCTTTTTAAAGCTTTACCCTGTTGATCTAATGATCGCCATCATGAAAGATATCCGCAATAACTACCCTGCAATCTATAAAGAAGCTATTGAAAACGAAGCTTTTGTGGATTCCTATTTTGATGCTTATAGTTCCATTAGCTAGCCTATACTTTCATAAGCTAGCCTATAGTTTATTCAGCTAGCCCATAGTTCCATCGGCTAAGGTCTGTCGGGAAGTATAGCGAGAAGACAAATTGCAAGAGAGGTTCTGTCCAAAAGGCCTTGTATGACAAGGTGTTAATAGCGCACTTGTTGCAATATAGTAGTTTCAATATAGCTTTTAAGGTGTATTTACCACGATGTAGTTATTACTAGAGGTATTACAATGAATAATCAATCCACTAAAGAAGAACTGAATATTGATGCTCCCATTGGGCCATCTATTGGGCATAGCCTTTTTCCAGGAGAAACTCCTTTAACTCCTTTTGAAAGACAGGTTCAAAAACTTCAAGAACAAACCACCCAGATGGTTGAGGAGTTCTACCGGATCCAGCGGCGAGATCCTCAAGCTCAGCTGAAAGTGCCTCAGAAATATAGGGAAGAGTTTTTCGCTCTTGTCGATAAGGTAAGCCTTAGCCTTATGGAAGATGAGGATAATTTTTATGGCTATTTCTTAATGGAAATGTTCCGGGACATCCGTTTTGATCTCACTAGTCCCTCAGGAGTGAATTTCCAAGGGGCAAAGTATGTGATTTATTTTAACCCCATCCTTTTCCTCAACCTGAATCTCAAGCAAATGGAAACCACCATTAAACACGAAATTCTCCATATCCTCTCCAACCATCTCCTAAGAGCTAAGGAGTTTAAAGGTCGCTATACCCCTTTGGCTATTAATCTGGCCATGAATGTGGTGGTCAACACTTACCTGGATTATCTCCCCCCTTATTCTGTTACTCTAGAGTCTGTGAATCTGGAATATTCCTTGCACCTTCTCCCCTATAAGCCCTTTGAATATTATGTGGAAGAAATCCAGGGTGCTCTGAATCGCTTGGAACCTGATGAGGATGGGGGCCATGAAGGTGACCCGGACGACATCGATGAGAACAAAGAAGGGGAAAATCCAGAGGAGGAGCATTTAGACACTATCGAATCATCTTATAACCCTAAAAAAGAGCATGACCTTTGGGAAGAGTCAACTAAAATAGATGAAAAAACCCTCCAAGAGTTAACGGAGAAATTCATCAATAATGCTCAAAAAGGAGAGGTTCCTGATTATCTGCAAAATATTATGGCTGCCCTGAAAAAAAGCAAGGGGGAACTTCCTTGGAATCTCTATCTAAGGCGGCTTATGGGCTCTATCGCTAGCCAGAACAAAAAGACAGTTACCCGTCGCAATCGTCGCCAACCTCACCGCTTAGACCTTCGGGGAGAGCTAAGGAGCTATAAAGCCAAAATCCTTGTGGCTCTTGATATAAGTGGGAGTATCAGCGATGAGGAGTTTAATCAAGCTCTGAAAGAAGTTCTGGCTATTGTCAAAAACTATAACCATGAAATAACTGTTATCGAATGTGATGATGAAATCCGCCGGGTCTATCAGGTGAAAACTCTCAGGGATCTCCAAGACCGCCTAAAAATCCGGGGCGGGACCCGTTTCTCCCCGGTCTTCGAATATGCTAATAAGCATAAATTCAACTTGCTAATCTATTTTACAGATGGGCAAGGAGAAGAAAAGCTCCAATCCATCCCCCGGGGATATAAGACCCTTTGGGTCATTTCCGGAAGAGGAAAAGAGCTTTCCTTAAAAGAACCTTATGGAGCTGTGAAAAAACTTAAGCAGGTTGAAATTCAAGAAGATTCCCTAACGATGAGGGATGTGAAAATCGAAGGATTTTCTATGCAGGATATGGAGAGGTAAACTCAGTCTTCAAAGAATCTTTGATAAAACCGTATTTCATTATTCTAGTTCCTTTCCTTTCATATGGATAAACTACTGGCCTTTTAAAAAGGCTCAGTTTCTAACCGTAAAATCACCGGATATTCGAGGACCTCCTAAGGGAGCAGTATCATTTACAAAAGATATATAGTAATTATATGCGGGATCTAAATTGTAAACTCTTGATGTCCACTTACCTGTGTGTACACCAGTATTAAATTGCTGGGAGCTAAGAACAAGCTTGTTTGTACTGGCATTATACACATTAAAATGCCATAATGCATAGTCGGGTGTATCAGATGTTACATTCCAATCTATATAAAATTCTGTGGATCCACTTGTGAGAAAGTAATAGTTTGAAAATATTTCAGTCCAAACACCAATAAAATATCCATTATATGGCAAGTAGGTTCCAGTAGTTGGTCGAGTAAGCGCCATAGGAGCTGCAGGTACATTCAAAGAAGCAGATTGTGTAGATGTTATTTCCGTTGTTTGAATCGCTGGCTGAACATTTCTTTCTTCTGCGGCAAACGCTGTTCCACTAAAAGTAAACATTATGATTGCTACTAAGCAGATTATTTTTGAAATAATTTTTTTTGTTCATACAACATACCTCTCTTTCGGAAATAAATTCCCAACAATGTAACTACTAGTTTTCTGTGAACTACTCAGAAAACACTATCCTTCGATAGAACTTATATTTTTGCACCTCCTTTCGTGTTATCCCTTCACAAAATATCTCTTTAGATGCTGTATAAAGTCAATAATTTGTGTAGGGCGTACTCTACTAGAACTTCGATATTTAGCCAACCTGATAATCTAATAGCGTCTTAACTTAAATGGCATAGGCCATCTAAATGCTTCCAAAATCACTTATTCCGTTAACTTTTGGAAAACTCGAAACCCTAGTTCCAGAGAACTTTTCTATGGGCTTCTCCTATAGCCTCTTGGGTAGCTTGTTTTTGCTGCGTAAGCTTATAGTAACTTAACCGAATTTGATAATTAGGTTTTCTCCCAATAATTACTTAAGTGGAGTGATTTTTTCACTTAAGCTATTAGTAGGATCATAAGGATTATTAAATCTAAGCACTCTTGTCTTGAATACGGAAAGCATTAGCCCGAACAGTGCCATATTAACAACTGTCACTGTTTTACCATATGAAACGAAAGGTAGGGTGATGGCGGAGAAGAATGGAAAACCCATGTTAGATATAATGTAGATAATAATTTGAAAAGTGATTGTTAGTAATATAGCAGTTGAGATAAATAATCCAAGCATATTTGTTTGTTTAAAATTTACATGAAAGCCACGAATAACGAAGGCAGCAAGCAAGGTAACAATACCAATAGAGACTATCCACCCAAACCTGTGGGTCAGATAAACAAGCAAATATCTCTCGTCATAACTGAACGGGAGAGTATTGAAAAGCATAGACTCCCCTTGCCCAAAGAGCTTTGAATCTAGGAGAATTGTCTTTATCAGGTTCGAGAGCTCGTAGTTCTCTAATCCTAAACGACGTGTAACGCCCTCGATATTTGTAAATATTATAGCAACTATCGTTGATCCAGCTAATGCTAAAATATTAACAAACATAAACTTTAATGCGGTCCTAGAACAAAACCAGTCTTTTGCAATCGCAGTGTTCAACATAATCAGACAGGACAGGAATACCAACAATGTTTCTGGTAAAAGCCACCCCGCAAAAGGAATACTAGAGAAAACAAATGCAATGATTAAACCTAACCCTATTCCCAAATTATCTTTATTCTTCTGAGTGTAAAGAAAAGCAGCATAAGCGATTGGCAGTAGTAAAACAACATAATGTAGATATCTTAGTGCATTATTATTATGAGTTGATAAAATAAAGAGGATTAGAGCCGGAAAAACAATTAAGGCTTGAGTGAGCCTAGGATAACTTCCAATTATAGAAAAATCAAAAAAGTAAGCAGCTGTCATTAAGACCACACCAATAGCAATCGCTAACAAAGAATCGGGCAGCAATGAATGCCCAAATTCATTTACGGGAGAGAGAAAGATACGGAGGACAAGGCCGATAAACAGGGCAATAGCCATGATTATCAACATGCTCCATTCAGGTTGGGGACGATGTGTACGGTCAAAAGCCAAGCCGATTTCTAATGGGTCACCCATCTCAATGAGTGCTTTTTCAGTTGCTTCGTCGAACTCCATGCCACTAGATACGTAACTTTGAATTTGATCATCAATGTGGTTTTTCAGTTCCTTGGCAATAACTGGGCGTATTTTTTTCCACCTGATCTGATTGCAGATCTTTTCAATATAATCCCTTACATTTTCATGAAAAGGCATAGCCAATGTCTCCTTTATTAAGTACTTTATCT
>JAAZLD010000485.1 GCA_012799495.1 Desulfitobacterium sp.
CTTGGAAAAGACTCCGTAAAGTCTCATCTCCAAATATCTCTTTGACGGTACTTTGACAGTTATCAAAATTGCCCTTTACCGGAACAACACGAGTATTCTTTCCATCAGTAGTAGTCATTTGTCTCTCTTGAACAACACTAACTCCATTTTCCGGGTAAAAAACCATGATTTCCGTACCAGAAACATTCTTAAACCCTTCTAAGGCAGCTTTACCTGTATCTCCAGAAGTGGCTACCAAAATCAACACTTTCTCCGTTTGAGAGAGGACCTTCATGCTTTCTTTTAATAAATACGGCAAAACCTGCAAGGCCATATCTTTAAAAGCTGATGTTGGGCCATGCCATAATTCAAGAATGCCCATATTTCCAACTTGCTTCAGAGGGGCTGGATTATCCCCATCAAAAACCTGATTATTATATACCCTAGCTGCCTCTCTCAGTACATCTTCCTCAAAATCTGGCAAATACATTTGGAATATTCTGGAGGCCAGTTCGGAATATGTTAAACCCTTTACTTCATTCCATTTTAGGGTAGGGTATTCTTTGGGAACAAAAAGTCCACCTTTAGGAACCATTCCCAAGGCTATAGCTTCTTTTCCCGATTGTTCTGCAAAGTTTCCTCTAGTGCTTTCGTACACGTTTTTCACTCCCCCAAACATTATCCGTATCCTATTCGCGGAAGGTAGACATTTTTCCTTCTCAAGTATACCATTGTTATATAATAAAAACACCTAAAATAAATCTATACAGGAGAAACCTCCCATTTGTAGAATGTTAGAGTTTATGGAAGTCTAATCACTTTGTAAAGGAGTTTTTATATGAGTTCAATTGCGATAACCCACCGCCAATATCGCCAAACTCTAATCTTTGGCCTTATTGGTATCGTAGAGGAGCTTTTTCCCGAAGAACAACTAAAAATTCAATATTCCCTTCTTGATGGCATTTATTGCGAATTAGAGAATTCTCCCCTATCCTCCCGTGAAGTAAATCAAATAAAAAAGCGACTTCATGAATGGATCGATAGCAAACCGCAAATTATCTCCTGTAAGGAAGAGGATGGTTTTTATCATACTAAAGTGAATAATAAAATCATCAAATCCCTTTATGGAGCCCTTCAACCTCATGGACCATATTTTCCCTTTACATTGATTTATTATCCACCTGGGTTTATTTTACTTTTTTCTAAATCAGAAAATCCTTATGAGCTTCGTGACTATATCCCACCAGAAAAGTTAGCCACCACTTTCTTAGAATCACAGCGTTGGGTTGAAAACCTTCATCTTGCCAATGTAGATGATATCAATGAGCATATCCAAAAGGGCAATGAAGTAGAGTTAATCACCCTAGCTGAAGCTTTACATGAGAAGAAGATTTCTCTAATTTCCGATAAAATCTATGAACAGAGCCAAAACATTCGCATTATACTTATTTCTGGACCTTCATCATCAGGTAAAACTACCTTTGCTCAACGGCTTTCTACCCAACTTAGGGTAAATGGGTTGCGACCTATCTCCCTATCCCTTGATAACTACTTTTTGAACAGGGAAGACACGCCTCGTGACCAATATGGAGAGTATGATTTTGAAGCTCTTGAAGCCCTGGACCTACCTTTGCTTAATGAACATGTCCAAGCCCTTATAAAAGGGGAAGAAATAGTTTGCCCTATCTTTGATTTTGTCACAGGCAAAAGAAAAGAAGAAGGAATAAAAATGCGATTAGCATCTGATGAAGTCCTCATTATGGAAGGAATTCATGCCTTAAATCCAAAGCTTCTACCAGACCAAGATAAGGCTCACCTGTTCAAGATCTATATTAGTGCCCTTTTTCAGCCCAATATTGACCCTTATAACCGCCTATCTACTACAGATGTTCGCCTTATCCGTCGTTTGGTACGAGACAATATGTATCGGGGAATCAATCCTGACCAAACCCTTACTCAATGGGGTAGCGTAAGGCGAGGAGAAAATAATAATATCTTCCCTTATCAAGAAGAAGCTGATGTAATGTTTAACTCCAGCCTTCTGTATGAACTTAACGCCTTAAAGGCCCATGCAGAACCTCTTCTAAAATCAATACATCAGGACCACCCTCATTGGGATACTGTTGATCATCTCTTAATGCTTTTAAATCACTTTAAACCTATGAATACTAGTAAAGTACCCTATAACTCCATCTTACGAGAATTTATTGGGGGAGGAATTTATTAAGATCGTTCTAGTTTATTAAATTGGCCTTTATATAAAAAATGCTGACCGTCATTATCACTGCGGTTCAGCATTTTTTAATACTCTAACGGGGAATTCATAACCATTCTCCTGAGCAAGCAAGCTCAGAAGTTGAGGCTCAATAATAAGCTGGCTTTTTTTCTGGCGAGAAAGTTTTTTCAAAAAAGCTTCTAAGCGTAACCCTTGGCTACGATTTTCTACACTCCATGCTTGTTTTAAGGTCAATGGTCTACGCCCTCGAGTATATTTAGCACCTTTTCCCTCATTATGTTCTTTTAATCTTTCCTCTAAACGAGGAGTTGAGCCTGTATAATAAGTTTTATCTGCACATTCTAATATATAAA
>JAAZLD010000486.1 GCA_012799495.1 Desulfitobacterium sp.
CATCTTGCTTGTAAGGCAAGCGCTCTCCCAGCTGAGCTAATCGCCCTTATTTACTGACGAATTTTAGTATACACAAAAATCGCGTCTGTGTCAAAGGTTTTTTAATAAAAATACACAGGTTTTTAGTGGTAACTGAGGTATATTTTCTTACATACATAAAAAATCGATATTTTTCGCGAAAAACCTCTAAATATCACTGCATTTCAATTTTTTCATTTTCTAAAGGGGATTTTCATCGTTTATTGCTATTAAAAGTAAGAATAGCTTCCCTAATAAGTTTTGCTGCTAGTAAAGCCGTACGCTCACTAGAATCTGAGGGAGGTGATACTTCAACCAAATCAAATCCCACAACATCCAAATCCCCAAGAACATGTATGGCTTTGATTATTTCTTTAGAAGTACATCCACCCGCTTCCTGGGTACCTGTACCTGGTGCAAAAGCTGGATCGATTACATCTATGTCTAAAGTTACATAAACAGGATATCCTTTTAACTCTGGTAAAACCTTTCGTAATGGTTCTAGGACGTCCTCCAAAAAGAGATTGGTATGCTCTTTAGCAAATAAAAATTCTTCCCTAGTACCTGAGCGAATTCCCATTTGGTAGACCTGTTTTGGTCCTAATTCCTCAACGATCTTACGCATCACTGTAGCATGGGAATTGGTTTCCCCTGAATAATCTGGACGTAAGTCAGCATGAGCATCAAAATGCACAACTCGTAGATCCGGATATTTCTCCATAAGAGGTTTAATTAAAGGATAAGTTACTAAATGCTCCCCACCTATATAGATAGGGAATTTCCCGTCCTCTAATATTCGCCTTGAGGCTTCTTCAATTACCTCTAAAGATCTTACTACATTACCAAAAGGCAAACTTAGATCTCCTAAATCACAGTAAAGATAATCTGCCAAATCACGATCAAGGTAGACACTATATTCCTCAATCCCGTCGGAGACATTGCGAATACTCATTGGTCCCATGCGGGTTCCTGGCCGGAAGCTCACGGTATAATCCATAGGAATTCCCAAGATCACTGTCCTTGCATCTTCATAGGGAGCATTTGCCCCCATGAATATACCTGGCATTTCTGTAAGTTTGGCTAGTTTTTCTCTGGACATTTCTCCCCTTCCCCCAATTCCTTTCCTCTAGAGTGGTTCAAGTACTATATCATAATGTAAACCAAATATCTAGACAAATAAGGGTAATCTATTTGCCCTTGCTTTTAATTCGAGGAAGCTTTCTTATCTCTAACTATTTCATCATATTTAATGGAACGAGTATGTTTTGTATGGGACCAAGTCTTATCTTTGCGATTGATAAAACCAAGAAAAACAATGGGAATCCAGCTATAAATAAATATAGGGAAAAGTATTAAGCCTGCATAAGCTCGCCAAGGTAAACGTTCTAAAGCTAAAACAGCTACAGGATAAATAAGCTGGATACTAGTGAGAATTTGCCACAAACTCCAGGGCACAACTACACTAAAAATATTTGTGTAATGAGGCTGTAAGCCTGTAACTAGATTAGTAATCAAAAAGAAAGTAGCTATCATAAGAAAAGCTGGTTGAAATAAATGAATAGCCATGTCAAAGTACATAATCTTCCGCTCCTGAAAGCCTCTAATAATTAAGGGGAAGAAATACCGACCAGCCACATCCACTTGACCTTGTGCCCAACGCTTGCGCTGATTCCAGGCTTGGACAAATGTTAAAGGTTTCTCATCATAAACAACGGCATC
>JAAZLD010000487.1 GCA_012799495.1 Desulfitobacterium sp.
CAACTTCCACTCCTTGAATGGTAAAGCTTCCTTCAATCTCTACATCCTGAGGACCTTCTTTGAGAAGGGCGGGAGCATTGGCTACTTTATCCCAGACATAGTAATCATCTTCTTCCGCAGGTAGTTCTGGGTTAAAGTCACTTTTCCGCAGGAGCTGACCATTATCTTTCCGGACTAAGAAAGGAGCAGTGGTCCGTTTTTTAACGAATTCCAGGTTGATTAGGTTTTCATTGATGATTTCCCTTATCATGGCTAAGACAAGCATTAGGTCAGAACCGGGAACAATGGGGATATATTCATCAGATTCATTAGCTGTTGCAGAAAAGATGGGGTCGATGGTGATGATTTTGGTTCCGCCTTTTTGGGCCTTTTTAGCGATCCGCCAGTTTTGAGGTTGAGAATAAACGGGGTTGGAGCCCCAAACCATAAGGTTCTTGGCATCCAGCATAGTTAGAGGTTCATTTCCCCAGAGCCAAATACCGCCACCTACTACCCGATCCGCTCCGTAACCTGTGGCTTGGTCATAGCAGACATTTAGTTTCGTACAGCCAATAGAGTTCATCAGCCTATGAACTAGACCCAAGCAACCATGAACTAAACCATAGTTTCCTGATCCAACATCAAAAACCAAGGCTTGGGGGCCGTATTTTTCCTGGATCTCCATGAATTTTTCCCCAATCTCCGTAATTGCCTCATCCCAGGAAATCCGTTCCCATTTGTCTTCTCCCCGCTCACCAACCCGGCGCATAGGGTATTTAATCCGGGTCGGACTGTATGTACGCCGAATAAGGGATAAGCCTTTAAGACAACATCCCGTATAATCCTCCTCAGGCCAAGGGGCCGGCGTGATTCTTACTAACTTACCATCCTGTACATGAGCATAAAGACGACAACTCTGAAAACAATTGGAACGACAAGCACTAGAAAAAAGTTTTACTTCACCCATTCAATTACACCTCATATATTTTTTGGTGCATACCCCCCTTAATATTTTACTCTATTTAGTTGAATTTGTCAGAATTATCTGTGAATATTTATCAGTTTACTCTCTTTTAAAAAGGAATTGGCGTGCCATTTCACCTGTCCCCCTGGCTCCTTGGCGTGCCATTTCACCTGTCCCCGTGGCTCACCGTGGCTCTAAGTGTTCTACTTTATAGAACAACTTTTACTTTTTGTAGGGATTTTTTACTGATGAGGTGTCGGGAATTCTACTGTTAAATTGTTTTAATAATATGGGGTTTATTTAGGACAGAAAAAAGGAAATAAATGCCTTAAAATATGCTTGTGTGCACATGAACAATCTTTTATTTCGGCCGCAATTACAAAATCCAAGAGGAATTTAAGAGGAAAGGTAGAATGTATGCTATGAAGAAAAAACTGGTACTTCTGGGTTTATCTTTATTTATGACTGTTTTTCTTATTGGGTGCAATACTTCCGGGAATGAAGAAACTAATACTCTACCATCTGTGAGTGATAAAGAAGATATCAGTCTTCCTGTAATTACTTCTAAAGAGGGAGAGCCTATGACAAATGATGAAATTAAATATTATTTGGCAAAAATCGAGGCAAACCTTACCGTAGAGCGCACAGGTTATGAGCTTTTGCCTGATAGCTTACAGCGTTTTAAAGAGTTCGCTGAAGCAGATGATGGGAAACCTTTTTATATGATCAACCTGATTAGAGAGCATCAAGAACCCCAATATCCTGCTAACTGGCAAGGGGAAAGAGCCAAGACCGTGCAAGAAGCAAAAATGCTCTATTCTAAAGCCTGTTATCCCATAATGAAAGAAGCGGGATCTAGTTCCATGTTCGGTGTGAACTATGCTTATCCGGCGGTATTTAACACAGGCATTGAAATGAAGGATTGGGATCAATTTTATCTAATAAACTATCCAAACCGCAAAGCCTTTATGGAGTTATTAGCTAGTGATCCTTACGCCGATGCTATTGTTCATAAATACGCGGGAGATAAAGACACCTTACTTATTCCCGTAACTGCTGGTGAACTGGATGCAAAGGAACCATTCTCTGATAGTGAACCGATGACCCAAGAAGAGGTAGAACAGTACCTTGCCAAGTATCAAGAAAACTTATCGGCAGATAGAACAGGGAAACCTTTAGACCCTAAAGAAGTTAATCTTATCCGGAAATTTGCTGAAGCAGATGATGGGAAACCTTTTTACATGATCAACTTAATTCAAGAATATGATGAACCTAATTATCCGGAAAATTGGCAAGGTGAAAAGGCAGAAACAGTCCTTGATGCCAAAATGCTCTACTCCAAAGCTTGTTATCCAATTATGATGAATACTGGCTCCTATTCCTTATTTGGAGTAACTTTTACCGGTCCCGCTGTAGTTAACTCCGGAGGAGATTTTGAAGATTGGGATCAATTTTATCTTATCTCTTATCCTAATCGAAGAGCTTTTATGGAACTTCTTGTCAATGAGGCTTACGCAGATGCTATAGTCCACAAATATGCCGGAGATAAAGAAACTTTACTGATTCCTGTGACAGCAGGTGAGATTGCGATTCCATAGCTTCCAGCTAGATAACCAGTATTTGGTTAAAGTTCCATTGGGACAAGTAATTTGGCCCAATAATTCTCAATACAAACAGCAGCCCTAAGTTCATTCATTTGAGAGCTTAGGGCTGCTGTTTAATATTTTGTACTTTGACAGCTCTAAAACTTTGAGATTGTGATACAATATAGAAAATAATGTAAAACAGGAGGACAAATCCTTGGATCTATATTCGCAAGATCAATATTCACAGGTAGTTAAACTTTGGCAGTCTTACAAAATTACCGCTACTGAAGATTTAGATAAATACTTGGATAATTTCCGTATTTTATTTGCCTATCATTCCGGAAAAATAGAAAACGAGGAAATAACCTACCACGATACCCGGGAAATCTTTGAAAATGGTCAGGTGGTGGGCTTTACTGGAAATCCCCGCGCTTTATTTGAACAACAAAACCAAAAATTATGCTATGAATATCTAAAAGATAAGATCCTAAAAAAGAAACCTCTCAGCATTCCTTTGATCAAGGAGATTCATAGGATTCTTACTGGAGGTACATATGATGAAAAAAGGTATATTACTAATGGGGAAAGGCCAGGAGAATTCAAAAAACACGATTACGTAACTGGTATCCATGAAGTAGGATCTCCTGCGGAAGATGTTGCAAAGGATATTAAGGAACTTATTGCCGAAGTCACTGAGTATGATGGCCCAGAAATCTTAAAAGTGGCTACTTATCTTCATGCTCGATTCGAGTATATTCATCCTTTTGCTGATGGGAATGGCCGAGTGGGACGTACTATTACAAATTATTACCTTATGATCAATAATCATCCCCCTCTAATTGTTAAAAATGAAGATAAAGTTCTATATTATGAGTGCTTACAAAAGTATGATGAAACAGAGAAACTGGATTCACTTTTCGAATTTTTTAAGTATGCAACGGAAAAGACTTGGGAAAAGGCACTAGCTAAAGTTAATGGTGTAAAAGAGGAGCGTAAAAGCCTCAAAGATTATATTTGATTAGATAAGGCAAGCCCTCAGTCACAGTATTTGGACTGAGGGCTGCTTTTATCTTTATTAACATCTTTAGAATCTGATAACTATGAAATATGAGGTAAGGGTCGTTTGG
>JAAZLD010000488.1 GCA_012799495.1 Desulfitobacterium sp.
ATGGCCATGGTAGATTATATGACTAGAACGCTCAGTGAGCTTCTAACAAAAAAACGAAGGATTTAGGAGAGGTGGTTATCAATAATGGTCAATCGGGGAGAACAGTCCCCCCTATCGGGTCAGAATGCACAAAATCAAGATATGGATATGCAGCAAGAGAAAAACTCTATAAAACAAGAGGGTGAAACCCTTGAGCAAGAGCGTTCCAATGAGGAGGAAACTGTTGAAACATCTTCTGAATTAGAACAAAATCTTGCCCTAGAGGCAGAACTAAAGGAAACAAAAGAAAAAGCAGAAGAATACTATGCCCATCTACAAAGATTACAGGCAGAATTCGACAACTATCGTAGGCGTACCATAAAGGAAAAAGAAGAATTAGCTAAGTACGCTTCTGAGCAAATAATTATGGATCTACTGCCGGTTTTGGATAATTTTGAACGGGCTGTAGCAGCAGCGGGAGAGTCTCAAGACCTCCAAGCCTATGCCCAAGGTGTAGAGATGATTTTTAAACAAATCCAAAATGTCCTTGAAAAAGAAGGGTTAGTTGCTATCGAATCTGTGGGGAAACCTTTTGATCCTAATATACATGAAGCAGTATTGCGGGTAGAATCTGAGGAATACCCTGAAAATACAGTTGTAGAAGAAATGCAAAAAGGATATTATCTAAAAGAAAAAGTTATTCGCCCTAGCATGGTTAAGGTTTCTTGCTAGATATCACAAGGAGGAATTTTTTAAAATGAGTAAAATTATTGGAATAGACTTAGGAACTACAAACTCTTGTGTTGCCGTTATGGAAGGTGGAGAGGCAGTAGTAATTACAAATGCCGAAGGTAACCGTACTACACCTTCTGTAGTAGGCTTCTCCAAAACAGGAGAACGCTTAGTAGGTCAAGTGGCCAAAAGGCAAGCAGTTTCTAATCCCGATAAAACTGTCCTTTCTATTAAAAGACATATGGGGACAGATTATAAAGTAAAGATTGACGATAAAGATTATACACCTCAGGAAATTTCCGCTATAACCTTACAAAAATTAAAGGATGATGCGGAAGCATATTTAGGTCAGACTGTTAAAGAAGCAGTTATCACAGTACCTGCTTATTTTACTGATGCTCAGCGTCAAGCTACTAAAGATGCTGGAACAATTGCCGGGTTAGAAGTAAAGCGGATAATTAACGAACCGACTGCTGCTGCTCTAGCTTATGGCTTAGATAAACAAGAAGACCAAATCGTACTCGTCTACGACTTAGGTGGCGGAACTTTCGACGTATCCATCTTGGAATTAAGCCAAGGAATGGTTGAAGTTAGAGCTACCAGTGGTAATAACAACCTTGGTGGAGACGATTTTGACCAAAGACTCATCGATTACATGGCTGCAGAATTCAAAAAAGAAACTGGTGTGGACTTAACAAAAGATCGAGTAGCAGTCCAACGTTTGAAAGAAGCAGCAGAAAAAGCTAAAATCGAGCTTTCAGGCGTAACTAATACCAATGTAAACCTACCATTTATTACCATGACTGGGGATGGCCCAGCTCACTTGGATATGAATATAACCCGGGCTAAATTTGAAGAATTGACTGGGGATTTAGTGGAAGCTACCCTTGGACCTATCCGTCAAGCAATGGCTGATTCCAGTCTTGACTGGAGTGAAATAAATCAAGTTATTTTAGTAGGGGGATCAACTCGTATTCCTGCTGTTCAAGAAGCTATCAAAAAAATAAGTGGAAAAGAACCTCATAAAGGTGTTAACCCTGACGAAGTGGTAGCCTTAGGTGCTGCTATTCAAGGGGGAGTTCTAGCTGGTGAAGTTAAAGATATTATTCTCGTTGACGTAACTCCTCTCTCCTTAGGTATCGAAACCTTAGGTGGAGTCTTTACCAGAATTATTGATCGGAACACCACCATTCCTACAACTAAGAGTCAGATCTTCTCTACAGCAGCAGATAATCAAACATCTGTGGACATCCACGTTCTCCAAGGGGAGCGGGAAATGGCTAGCTATAACAAAACTCTAGGTAGATTCCAATTAACAGGTATCCCACCAGCACCTCGGGGAATTCCACAAATTGAAGTTAAATTCGATATTGATGCCAACGGTATTGTCCATGTATCTGCTAAGGACACTGCCACAGGTAATGAGCAAAAAGTGACCATCACTTCTTCTACTGGCTTAAGTGAAGAAGAAATTGAAAAAAT
>JAAZLD010000489.1 GCA_012799495.1 Desulfitobacterium sp.
GATCTCTTTTACCCATTTTCACCCAAGAAATAGCTTGGAGACCATTAGCTACTAAGCCGTAATGGGAAAGCATAACACCTTTTGAACGCCCAGTGGTCCCTCCAGTATAAATCAGGACCGCTAAATCCTTGTAAACATCCATCTTTTGGGAGGGATATTCTGTAAGAGGAGAAATATTGCTAGCAAATAGCTCTTTAAACCTTTTCGCGACTTTAAGACGAGCTTTAGCCCCAGGAGTAAGCTTCCGAGTTAATAGATATAAAAACTTCAAGGGGAATTTCATATATTCATTGAGGGATGTGTAATAACTATGGACCAAAATATGAGTTTCTCCCCCTTGATGTAAGGTATCACGAACATTTTCCAGTCTTTCAGCTAGTAAATCTAAGCTTACCACCATCTTGACTTGAGAATCTCTAAAAATATGGAGTAGCTCTGATTCTGTGCTTAAGGGGTTAACAGGTACTGCAATAGCACCGAGGGAAAGAATGCCATAGAAAGAGATCACAAACTGAGGGCAATTTGCCATTAAGAGGGCCACTTTGTCACCTGGTTTAATACCTAGGTTTTTTAAGGCTCCCGCAAATTGATCAATTTTCTTCCCAAGCTCACCATAAGTCATTTTATAACCAAAATAAATAAGGGCAATTTCCTGAGGATGATTCTTGATGGATTTTCGCACTAATGCATCGACAGTTTCCTCAGGATACTCAAGAGTATGTGGGACCTGCGGATCATACTGTGCTAGCCAGGGAAGATCAGAGATGATTTTTTCTTTTTTCATAAGATACTCCTCCCAACGCATGTTATTTTCATGCTTAGTATCTCTCTACCCTTAACCCGCTTCACCCTGTGACTTACTAAACTATTAGATTTAGTAGTCACTTTCTTGCAATGAGTGAATGTTCATTCATTGCTTTTTGTCTTTATATTATTATGAATATTCTGACATTGTCTCAAGTGTCCGTCAAGTGACTTCTGAAAATTAGAAAGTCGTAAGGGCTCTAAATAAATAATATTTGTGACAGTTAAAGTATATGCTTAGAAAATTGGACCTTAAAATATGCAAAAAAAACGATGTTGCTAAGAAAACATCGCAAATAAGGTGGAATTCTAGAGATTAAAAAATCTTACCCCCAAAATAGAAAAATAACCTTGAGAAAGACCCACTAAAACTGCCCCACAAGAGATTAGAAGGGTTGCTAAGGAGTAGTACATAAATTCCCTACGTAGGGATTTGCCTACTTGTTTTCCTTTGATAAGGAGTAATGAAAAAATAACAGCTAATCCCGAGCCAAAGAGTAAGAAGGGAATTCCACCTAAAGCAGGGAGTAAAATGGATATTAAAGCTAACCCTAACCCCCTAAGACCCTTCATCCCAATCAAAAAACTTAAAGTAAAACCAAAAACAAATCCTCGTGTAAAAACAATTAAGAAGATTAAAGGGGTTCCGATAATAGTAAGCCCCAAGAGCCAAATTCCTGCCATAATGATAAATTGTTCTTGAGCCAATTGAAATAAAAATTTCTGGTCTAAAGTTGTGGGTTGGCTCACCATTAGCTTGTCCAAAAAGCTTCGTAATTCTGTAACTTCATTACTATTTAATGCTCCAACACCTACAGCACCAAAAACCATCCCCGCTAAATATACACACACTAATGCCAGATATATAACCCAATATTGTCGGATATGCTCTTTGAGGGTGCCCATACCACTGCCTCCCCTGATTCTAAGAATATCTTTCCTTAGAATCTATGAGGATAATCAAGAAAGTATGTCCACCACTTTGCCATAAACTCCCCCACCACCGGGTTTAATTGCACATTTTCCCTGACGAGAACTGAGGATTAAGGAAGATACTTTTTGCCCTGCTACACGGTTTAAATCTTCAGCACTGACATGATGAAGAATATTAAGTTCTGTTCCAAACTCACCTAATAGACGTTGAATAAGTTTTGGTCCCACGCCGGGCAAGTTTCGCAAAGGTATCTGATAAATGTATAAGGGATCAGGTTCAGTATTATGCTTACGATCAGCAATACTGAGAAGCCGATCAAAAACACCTCTGATTACTTTAGAACTACCACAACTGGGGCAATGTAAGAAGGGTGGAGGAGCTTCTACGACTTTTTCACACACTAAACAATAGGTACGATGGTACTTCCCAATAGGAGGCGGTAAGCCATAATTTGCTACTACTCTCCCCTCTTTTTGGAGAAGAAGATTTTTCAGACCCAGAAAAGAATTTTCGGATACCTCCAAAAGGTTATATTCCCGGGCAATATTAGGCAAAGAGTGGGCGTCGGAGTTACTGAATAATACTAGACCATCTAATTCTGAGATTGAGCGAGCCATCTGCCGATCCGCACTAAGGCCCATTTCTATGGCTAATGGGAATTCTGGTAAAGCATCTAAGAGCCCGGAACAGCAATTCCCATAGATTCCTTTGTGGGGTGTAAAGGCATGAGCAGGAAACCAAATCCCATCCCCAGCCTTAACAGCTTCCAACCATGTTGCCACATTGATATGAGCCTTTTGGGA
>JAAZLD010000490.1 GCA_012799495.1 Desulfitobacterium sp.
AAGTGGTAGATATTAATCTTGCCACATCTTCCTTTTTACTTACATCACCTTGAACAGCTATAGCATTTCCACCAATTTCTTGGATCAAACGTACTGTTTCTTCTGCTTTTTCTGCATGACCGGCATAGTTAACGACTACTTTGGCTCCAGCCCGTGCCAGTTCGAGACAAATTCCCCGACCGATTCCCCGGCTTCCTCCAGTGACAATGGCCACAGAATTATTCAGCAACATTTTATCTACTCTCCTTTAAATATGCAAGTAGCTTTTTTCGAGAAGAGAAATCTTCACAATTGAGGGCGGTGACCTTAAGAAGAGTTTTCCTTACCAGTCCGCTCAAGACCTTGCCTGGCCCTAATTCTATAAAGGTATCCACACCTTGGGCCCCTAAATAGCGGAGAGATTGTTCCCACAAAACTCCACTACTCACTTGCTTTACTAAACTATCCACAATCGCCCTTCCTTCTTTAATCTCTTGGGCATCAACATTAGCGATAATAGGAGAGCGAGGATTCTGCCAAGAAATCTCCTCTAGATAACTCCTTAAGGATTCGCCGGCCTTGACCATAAGAGGAGAGTGAAAAGGGCCACTGACAGCCAAGGGAATAGCACGCCTTGCTCCAAACTCTTTAGCAATGGTACAAGCTTTTTCTACTGCCTGACTTTCCCCTGATATAACCACCTGTCCTGTTGAGTTATAATTAGCTATACCAACTATGCCTTCACTCTGAGCATTATTACAGGCTTCTTCAACTTTTTCTGCCTCTAACCCCAAGATAGCCGCCATGGCTCCTTGTCCCTCTGGTGCAGCCTCTTCCATCAATTCTCCTCGTTTCCTTACTATCAACAAGGCTTCTTTTAAGGAAAGACTGCCTGCTGCCACATAGGCCGAATATTCTCCTAGGCTATGTCCGGCAAAGTAGTCTGGTTTAATCCCTTCTTCCTCAACTACCCGCCATGCAGCAATGCTGGTAAGAAGTATAGCAGGTTGTGTATTAGAAGTTCTTCGCAATTCCTCTTCTGGTCCCTCTTCAAGGATCCGGATAAATTCTTCCCCAAGAGTCTCTTTACCGATCTGAAAAACTTCTTTTCCCCAAGGAGTGGCAAAAAGTTCTTGACCCATACCCACATATTGAGAACCTTGGCCAGGAAATATACAAGCTAGTTTACCCATTAATTTCACCTACATTTCTGCAGCCTTCGAAGAGTCTCTTCTGCACCACCAATTACATCTTGGATTATATCCGCTGCAGGTTCCACCTTAGTAATTGCTCCAGCTATTTGTCCAGACATAACTGAGCCGTTCTTAACGTCCCCTTCAACCATGGCAAGTCTCAGTTTTCCGGCACCTAGTTTTTCCAGTTCACTAGGTTCTATTCCTTTTTTCTCTAACTCTGCAAAGCTACGAGTGAATCTATTATTTAAACACCGGACAGGATGACCTGTAGAACGTCCTGTCACAACAGTATCCCGATCCTTAGCTTTTATAATCATTTCTTTAGCTTCAGAAGCAATAGTGCATTCTTCTGCACACATAAAACGAGTACCCATTTGGATTCCTTCTGCTCCTAAAGCTAAAGCTGCTACCAGCCCTCGCCCATCATAAATTCCTCCAGCAGCGATAACAGGAATCTCTACAGCATCAACCACTTGGGAAACTAAAGGAAATGTACCAGTCTCTCCTATATGCCCCCCCGCCTCAGCACCTTCAGCAATTAAGGCATCTACTCCTGCCTTTTCCAAACGTCTAGCTAAAGCTACAGAAGCAACTACTGGAATAATTTTTGTATCTACTTCCCTTAGCATAGGAATATATTTCCCCGGGCTTCCTGCACCAGTAGTAATGACAGGTACCTTTTCCTCCACAATTACCTGCATAATTTCCTCCACATGGGGAGACATCAACATTACATTAACCCCATAGGGCTTCTTAGTAACTTTTTTGATCTTTTGGATTTCCTGGCGTAACCATTCTCCAGGAGCTTGACCTGCACCGATGATGCCAAGACCTCCAGCTTCAGAAACTGCCGCCGCTAACTCTCCTGTGGCAACCCAAGCCATTCCTCCTTGAAGGATAGGATATTCAATATTTAGTAATTCACAGATTCTAGTTTTAAGCATTTTCTAAAGCTCCTCTCTTAGACCATTTCAACACAGCAGCTCCCCACGTTAGTCCCGCTCCAAACCCTACCATAACTAAAGTGTCTCCATGCTTTAGCTTACCTTCCCGAGAGGCTTCATCTAGAGCCACAGGAATAGAGGCTGCTGACATATTGCCGTAACGGTCTAAATTTACAACCACCTTATTTGGGTCAATTCCCAAACGCTTTACTGCCGCATCAACTATCCGAATATTGGCTTGATGTGGAATAAGCCAATCAATATTCTCTTTTTGGAGATTAGCTTTTTCCATTGCTTTAAGGGCTGTTTCTCCCATGATCCTTACTGCAAATTTAAATACTTCACTACCAGCCATATGAATGGTATGAAATTTCTTTTCTAAGGTTGTCAAAGAAGCCGGATTCCGAGAACCTCCCCCTGGCATAGATAATAATTGATTTCCAGAGCCATCCATACCTAAGTCAAAGCCTAAGAATCCATAGCCCTCTTCTATCGGCTGCAAAAGAGCCGCTCCAGCACCATCTCCAAATAAAATACAAGTGCTCCGATCTTCCCAATCGAGAAATTTACTTAAAATCTCTCCACCAATTACTAGGACATTTTTATACATGCCAGTGGCGATAAATTGGGCACCAGTTGTTATCCCATATAAAAAGCCGGTACAAGCAGCTTCTAGATCAAAAGCAGCAGCGTTTTTAGCTCCAATTCGATCTGCCACAATTCCTGCTGTAGCCGGAAAAAGATAATCTGGTGTGGCCGTTGCCACAATAATCAGATCTACCTCTTCGGGAGATGTATTCCCATCCTCTAAAGCTCGTAGCGCTGCTTGAGCACAAAGCTCAGAAACAGGAGTCTCCGGTTCTGCTATATGGCGCTGACGAATCCCTGTCCGAGAGACGATCCAATCATTGCTGGTATCTACCATCTTTTCCAAATCAAAGTTAGTTAAAACCTTCTCGGGTACGTAAGAACCTGTTCCCACGATTCCTACACTTATCATGGTGTTTTCCTTCTTTCATAGGAGTTTATTAAGCCTTACTCAGACTTTTCCTTAGAGTTATTACTCTTATTTATTGAAAAGCGAGGGAGTTTTTCTTCAATTTCCTCGATAAATCTACTTTCAACACATTCCTTAGCTACTCGAATTGCATTAAAAATTGCCTTTTCCTTAGAGCTACCATGGGAAATAATACTGATT
>JAAZLD010000491.1 GCA_012799495.1 Desulfitobacterium sp.
AGCCGGTGGAGCCTTAAATGATATTTATGGAGCTGTCCAAAAGACTGCGGAAGATGTGGAAGCTAGTGTGGAAGTTACCGATTCTGAGGTAGCCAGCTCGGAAAAAATCGTCAACCTGATCAATTCAGTGGCTACTGTTATAGAAAGTACCGCTGTTAATGCTCAAGAAGTAGCGGCCTCTTCAGAGGAGATCAATGCTTCCCTAGAAACTGTAGCAGGGTCTGTACAATCTTCTGCTTTAATGTCTCAAGAATTGAATATTCAAGTAGAGTCCTTTAAGTTGGCTAGTAGTAAACTCACTTCTATGGAAATCCTAGAAAAAGCCAAGACTGATCATCTTTTATGGAAGTCGAGAATTGTCAATATGCTTAGTGGAATAGAGGAAGTGCCACCGGAAGAAGTGACATCTCATACCAACTGTCGCTTAGGTAAATGGTATTTCCTCGAGGACAACCCCCTCCAAGTGGAACCGGAATTTAAGGCTCTTGATGAACCCCATGCTATGGTCCATAAAATGGCCCATGAAGCGGCAACAGCTTATCAGGCAGGGGATATTAAGAAAGCTCAAAACTGTCTGAAGCAGTTAGAGAAGCATTCTGGTAAAGTAATAAAGTACCTTAATCGCTTAATTGCTAAAGAACAGGGTAAATATTAGGATGAATTTGGAAAGTGGAACTATTAAGATTTGGTAATGAATATAGTTAAAATAAAATTAAAAAGATTAAGCTAGGATTAAAAATATTAATTATTTAATAATAATTTATTAATAACCTGGAAATGTTACAGGATACCTTAAAATACAGCGGGTTTTCTCGGATAATCAGCAATTCTTCTACAAGATTCCTCATGGAATGTAAAAGAATTGCTGATTTTATTTCGACATTCTTTTCGATATTTTATAGGAATTATGTATTAAAATATAGACAAGTTGTCGGGGAAACACTATCTAGAATGTAATAATGTGATCTTAGTTACAGAAAAACTATGCTTTGAATCAAAGCATTTGCCTGGCTCATCCTGTACAATTTAATCATACATAAGCGAAAGGAGTGCTCGAAATGATTGCAAAAGTTGATCGGACAAGCTGTATAGGTTGTGGAGCCTGTGCAAGTATTTGCCCCAATGTTTTTGAGATAGATGATGAAGGTATTGCTATAGTTACGAAAAATCCTGTTCCTGTGGAAGAGGAAGAGAATGCTCAGGAAGCAGCTGATGGCTGCCCAGTTGAAGCGATCACTTTAGAGTAAAGGTGGTTGGATACTATGGAAGATGTTCATTTACTCAAACAAATTGAAGACTTGCGTAGCAAGCTATATCTTATATCCTAAGGTAAGGATCTAGCAGATCCTGAAGTAGTACAAATGAGTCAAGAGTTAGATACTTTGTTAAATTTGTACAATCGAGATATGTTAAAGTCAGATTTTCGAGGGTATTTTAATTGAAAAGAACAGTAATATCCCCTAGTAGTGAAGGAGTAAATCTTTTATTGCTAGGGGTTTTTTTATTATCCTGAATAAACTCTTTTTCTGTTCTAGAAAGTCAAGAACTGCAAGTGATTAGTTCAAAGATGTAAGTGATTAGTTCAAGAATTTCTGGGTTGTATTTCTTGTTAGTTAAAATCCGAGGAAATGGAAGGAAAGTCAGTTCTTTTATAGAAAATATAGCTATAGAAAATTAAAGCTATAGAAAAAATTGAATAAAGATTATCAAAGATATTGAATAGCAATTAATTTAGAATTTTTGGAGGGTTCAAATGTGATTAGGCAAGATATATTGAGAAAAGCTTCTCTTAGTATTGGCATGTTTATAGTTGCCTTTTTTCTTTTTTCTTCCAGGCCGGGGAGGCTATGGGAGCAACCCAAACATATCGTATCGAAGGAAAGGATCGCTATCTTACGGCGGTGGAAATTAGTAAGAGAGGTTGGCCAGATGGTTCTGATGTGGTAGTTCTGGCTAATGGAATAAATTATCCTGATGCTTTAAGTGCGGCTCCTTTGGCGAAAAAACATAATGCACCAATTCTTTTATCTCCAAAAGAAAAATTAAATCCCGATACTGCTATGGAGATTAAGCGCTTAAAGGCCAGGAGAGTTATTTTAGTAGGTGGAGATAGTGCTCTTTCTACAAATGTCCTCTTTGAACTACGGATGAT
The DNA here is from genome assembly GCA_012799495.1 of Desulfitobacterium sp. Taxonomy (GTDB): domain Bacteria; phylum Bacillota; class Desulfitobacteriia; order Desulfitobacteriales; family Desulfitobacteriaceae; genus Desulfitobacterium. The sequence goes on from JAAZLD010000491.1 coordinate 2,153, forward strand.
GGGTGTGGAAGTTAGCCGTATTTCTGGTGCTAATCGTTATGATACATCCTTGGCTGTTGCCCAAGAGGTAGGGATGGGGCAGGGGATTTTGGTGGTAAGAGGGGATCGATACCAAGATGCTGTTGGAGCATCTGCCATTGCTGCGGGACAGGGAATGCCCCTAATTTTGGTGTCCAATAATCTTACACCGGAACAAGAGAAAGCTTTGGGAAATGATCAAGTAAGTAATGCTATCTTTGTCGGGGGAGATCGGGATTTTAGTACTAGGATTTTTAATCTTTTTCCCGAATGGATCTGGATCAAAGGTAGCGATGCTTATGAACGAAATGTAGAATTAGTTAAAGAGTTTGAAAGAGGATTAGATCTAAAAGATGTTTATATAGCCACGGGTCGGGCCTTCCCCGATGCTCTAGCTGCCTCTGCTTTAGCTGCCCAGGGGGATAATCCTGTTTTCTTGATTAA
>JAAZLD010000492.1 GCA_012799495.1 Desulfitobacterium sp.
TGGTCTTAGGAGCGGTATTGATTCTAGCTTGGCCTTCAGATGCAAAAGGGGAAACAAAATCGAAAGTAAAGTCGGATATTGCGTCATAGGAAGGTAGCTCATCGTAGATACAGAGTGAACAATTGGTCGATGAAAATAATGTAACCCCTTGTGTAAGCCATGCTCAACTTTTTGATTTTATATCTTTAATTCAATAGAAGCTATTTTTAAAGCATTATACTTTTGTGAAAATCAAACTGGTTCCAAGGATACCTATCAGGGATACTTTGAAAGGTTACCCTTTCTTTAGAAATAGGATGGAGAAAGGATATTTCATAGGCCCAGAGACCGATAGGTTGACCGGGGCGGTTGTGCCTGCGACCATAGCGCTGATCGCCGAACAAAGGGTGCCCATAGGTGGAGAACTGGACCCGGATTTGGTGGGGACGCCCTGTACGGAGATTGACTTTCACCACGGAAAGTTTGTCTTGACTACCCAAAACTTCATAGTCCAGGATGGCCTCTTGGGCTCCTGGAGTTTTTTTACTAACTGCCGCTACCATATTGGTTTTTTGATCTTTAAGTAAATAATGAATGAGGGTCCCTTTTGGTTTTTTAGGGTGACCATGGACGATGGCCAAATAGGAGCGGGTAAACTCGCCCTTTTTTATTTGTTCCGAAAGTCTGGAAGCTCCTTTAGAGGTTTTGGCAAAGGCCATGACTCCCCCCACGGGCCTGTCAAGACGATGCACTAGCCCAAGAAAAACATTGCCGGGCTTATTATAGCGGATTTTCAGATCTTCCTTAAGAAGAGTCAGCATATCTTTATCTCCGGTTCGGTCTTTTTGGGATAAAATATTGGGGGGTTTTTCAACTATTAGTAAATGATTATCCTCGTAGATAATCGGTATTTTAATCAATCTCATAACTCCTTTATCTTAAAATCTCATAGGTTAGATTCAGTTAGAATGTGCTAATAAAAATTTATGTGCGCCGTTTTATTTCGAGCGAAAATGGTTTCTTATATGGGATTGTATCAAGGATTGTATCAAGGATTGTATCAAGAATTGTATCAAGAACTCTGGAATATTTATAGAGCCCTATTTAACTTATAGTGCTATTTCGCTTGGGGAAGGGCTTTTCCCTGCCGAAGGAATATGGATAGCAAGGAAACTTATTGTGGATCAAGAATAGGGTCTGTACGAGATAGGGCATCTAAGTGGAGGTGGTATATCTAACAAGATGAACTATCTTCATCAATTAATTAGGTAATTTACTATCTGTAGGAGAAGGGTCTGCACTAAAATAAGGATACCGTATCCTTTCAGTAAGATAGCTCCTCTGCTATTATAGGTATAGCATTAACTCTAGGAAACTTTAATAATCATGAGTTTGGAGACACGGTTGCATTGGGGATTGGAGTTAATAACTTTCTGATGTAATAGCTTTCTGGTGCAATAGCTATATGATGTTAACAGCTATTATAAAGATAATTGGAGAGATAATTTAGTGAAGATAAAACTTTCCATTGGACAACTTGTAGAATTGATTATGCGCAGGGGAGATATCGATAGCCGCTATGTGAGCAAAGACCGGATGTGGGAAGGGGCAAAGGCTCATCGGGAACTCCAAAAGGCCAATGGCGAGCTGTTTGAAGACTATCGCAGTGAAGTTACTTTGGCTTTGGAGTATTCTCTAGAGGGAGTGGACTATATCCTAGAAGGCCGGGCTGATGGGATTTTCTCGGAAGAAGGCCTTTGGGTTATCGATGAGATAAAAACCA
>JAAZLD010000493.1 GCA_012799495.1 Desulfitobacterium sp.
CCACCCGCTATGAAATAACCGGCCGTCTCTCGGAAGTCGCTAATGGTAATAATGAACACCGCCTAACCTTCCAAAGATTTGTCCTAGGGGCTTTATTAGATGATGTGGTAATAGCCGCTAACGAACGCTTGAAAACTATGAGCCGAGGCCGCTATTATCTACAGCGCACTTTAGATCGAGCCCGGAAAAACATGGCTGGCGGATTGGACCTGGAGGTTTATGATAATCACACAGGCCTTCCTCGAGGAGTGGGCACCCTTTCCGGAGGGGAAACTTTCCTAGCCTCCCTTTCCCTGGCTTTAGGTTTAGTTGATGTAGTTCAGTCCTATGCTGGAGGAATCCACCTAGATACCCTCTTTGTGGACGAAGGCTTTGGCACTTTGGATCCGGAATCTCTAGACTTCGCTATCAAGTCCCTAATCGACCTCCAAAAAGGAGGCCGCTTAGTAGGTATTATCTCCCACGTACCGGAGCTAAAAGAACGGATCGATGCTCGTTTAGAAGTAAATCCAAGTACTAGAGGAAGTAGAGCTGTCTTTAAAGTAGGGTAGAGAATTATCGGTTATAATCTCCAATCCCACCTTTTGGGAAACATTAAGAATTATAATATTATTGACACTTCATTTTCTAGAGTTATTACTATTTTTAGTTTTAATATTTTAGCGCAATAGAAAATTTTTAAGGTAGTAGCATTAAATAAATGCTAAAATAGAAGACGCTAAACTAAGTAATCCATGGTAAAATATTCCTGTGAACATTTGTAGATAACCTAATATACTTACTAAGATCACCTTTTCCCAGTAGACCCTGTTGTTAAACCAAAGGAGGGCCCCATGAAATTTTTAAGGAAAATCAAAGAACCCATGAACACCCTTACACACTTTATTCCGTTTGTTGCTGCCTGGTTTGGCCTTGTTTCCCTCTTAATCTTGTCTTATGGTAATCTCTCTAAAACGATCACTATGGGCATCTATGGAGCTAGTATAATAGCTTTATATGGCGCAAGTTCTCTCTATCATGCCTTAAGAACAACCCCGAAAAAAGAAATAATCTTACGGAAAGTAGATCATATGATGATCTATGTTCTCATCGCAGGTTCTTATACCCCTGTATTTTATTATGGTTTAGAAGGTGCATGGCGCTGGGTTATGTTAATTGCTGTCTGGACTTTGGCTCTCATCGGGATAGTACTTAAAATTTGGTTTATTAACGCTCCCCGTTATGTCTCTACTTCCTTCTATGTAACTTTAGGCTGGATTGCCTTAGTACCTATAGTCCAATTAGTCAATAATCTCCCCTTAGGTGCTTTGATTATGATGGTAGCAGGGGGAGTTATGTATACCATAGGGGCAATCATCTATGCCGCTAAAATATTTAAGCTTCCTAAACTTCGTTTGGGCTTCCACGAAATTTTTCATATCTTTATTGCCACAGGAACATTCATTCATTTTCTCATGATCCTCATTTATTTTGTACCTATGGCAAGTTAAGAAAATAGTGAATAAGACTTCTGTATAATAAGCCACTTAAAATTTTGAGAATCCAAAAAGAGCTGACTAGCTACCTAATAGGTAATAAGTCAGCTCTTTTCCATTGTCTATATAACTAATTTATCCTCTGGGATTCTTATTCGATGCTTTGAGCTAGTTTCTTACCGAGCTCTACACATTGAGCTAGTCCATCTTCATCGGGGGTCCAGAGGAGGCGAACTCCATCATCGATTACTTCAAAGCCAGCTTTGCCAAGTTCTTCTCCTAATAGCTTAATTACTTCCCCACTCCATCCATAGCTACCAAAGGGAACTGCTTTTTTGTTCTTAAATTTCATTCCTTTAATCTCTGTCATAATAGCAGCGATGGAAGAAAGGTAGCCATTATTAACAGTAGGAGAACCAACAGCAATAGCTTTAGAGCGGAATACCTCACCTACAACTTCAGTTAAATCAGATTTTGCAGAATGATAGATTTTAACTGTGATTTCAGGATTAACCTCTCTAATACCTGCGGCTATTTCTTCAGCCATCCGGCGAGTAGCCTTCCACATTGTATCGTAAATAATAGTGATTTGATTTTCCTGATAATCATCTGCCCATTCCAAATATTTATGAACGATTTGGAAAGGATTATCCCTCCAGATCACTCCATGGCTTGGACAAATCATATTAATAGGTAATTCCATCTTAACTATTTCATTGATTTTGGCTGTTACTAATTTGCTGAAAGGAGCTAAGATATTGGCGTAGTATTTTAGAGCTTCACTATATAGCTCAGCTTGATCAACTAGATCATTATACATAAGTTCAGAAGCATAATGCTGACCGAAGCCATCATTACTGAAAAGAATATTGTCTTTAGTTAAGTAGCAGAACATAGAGTCAGGCCAATGGAGCATCCGAGCTTCAATGAAAATCAGCTCTCGAGAACCGATATTAAGTCGATCTCCTGTTTTAACTTCAACGAAATTCCAGTCTTTTTGGAAGCGAGATTGGATAATCTTCTTACCATTTGCTGAGCAGTAGATAGGGGTATCAGGGATTTCCGCCATTAAATCGAGCAATGCACCACTATGATCGATCTCATTATGTAATGCAATAATATAGTCGATATCCTTAAGATCGATTTCCTTTTTTAACTTTTCTACAAACTCTTGGCTAAAGGGTTCCCAAACGGTATCGATAAGGACATTTTTCTCATCTCTAATTAAGTAAGAATTATAAGATGAACCACGTTGAGTAGAAAATTCTTCTCCATGGAATTTTCTCAATTCCCAATCGATTTTTCCGACATAGGTAATAGAATCAGTTATTTTAAACGCCATTACTTAATCCCCCTATCTTTTTTTGTAACTTTATTATAATTCTAGCGGAAAATCAAGATATAATAAAGTACTTAATATTATAACTGGAATTTAAGATAAAATATAGGGATTTTGATTAGCAAAAATGATTTTATTTAGAAGCATTTTGTTGAATTATCTTGATTTATTGCCTAATCAAAATCCCTTTCTAAATCCTTTATCTTATTATAATGTCACCATTTGTCACAGTTTTTATTACTTATGATCCTTGAAAGATATTAGCTATCCACAAAAATATATTAGCTATCCACTAACGAAGAATACCATACCCATTGTAAAGATGAAAACGAAAAATAAGATCTGCTGAGCTACTAAGATGCGAGCAGTTTTGGTTATGGGAGCTAAATTTCCCATACCCGCTGTTGAAAAGGTGGTAATACTAAAATAAATAAAGGAAATAATCTGATCCAATGGTCTTTCCCCGAATTCTCCAGAAAAACTCGAAGGATCAAGGCGGTAGATCCAATTATATACTGAGGCATAATACAGGAGCATAACCCATAAAGCAACAGTAAAGGGTACGAAGGCTGCCAGAAGGTTCTTCCCTGAGGAAATTAAGAGATTATAAATATAGACTGCAATTGCTCCTGTCACAATACCTGTATAAATAATACTACCCACTTTAGTAACAAGATGATCATTTATATTATTTTCGGAAAACTGTATTCTAAAAAGTTGAGTCAAAATAAAGAAAGCACCAGTTCCTACCCCTGCTGGTATAAAGAGAGCTGTATTAGAAGCTGCTAGGGTAAGGGCAAGAGTAGATTCCCCTGGAAAAGTTGGAGTATTTCTCTCATTACCACTGAAGGAACTTTCAAAGAAATTTCTCTCATAGTTCGAGGGATACACCTGAGGGGATTGTCTTGGCCCACCAAACATCCCTATCCCTCCTTCCCAAATCACTATCTATTGCATTCTATTTTATTCCACTATGTATAAAATGGTTCCCCTTACCAGATTTGGGAAGATAGGACTTATTTATCCCACTTGTTCCACTTTATTCTATCTTTGAGAAGTTCATCATCAGTATGTTCAGGACGATTTTCTGCTGGATACCCTATAGAAACAATTGATAAGACTTTAAGATTTTCTGGAATCCCCAATATTTCTTTAACATATTCTTCAGCTGTTACTCCCTCTTTGTGCATCCGCTCCCGGATCTGGATCCAGCAAGAGCCAAGTCCTAAATCTTGAGCTTGTAATTGCAGGAGGATAGTAGCTATGGAAGTGTCTTCAATCCAAACATCGCTTTTCTGGGGATCAGCACAAACTACAATTCCGAGGACAGATTTACCGATAGGTTGGGCTCCTGCTTTGGAATGAGATAATTTTTCTAAAAGTTCCTTATCATCTACAAAAATGAATTCCCATGGTCTACTGTTACGGGATGTTGGTGATAATAAAGCCGCTCTAATAAGTTGATCTATTTTTTCCTGTTCAATAGGAGCATCAGTATACTTGCGGATACTCCGTCTCTTTTGTAATAGTTCTTTCATCATAAATATCATCCTTTCCTAATATTCATAAGTACATAATGGGCCTTATAAGATTAAAGTGGAGCAAGTACACTTTACCTTGCCCCACCTAATATAACTTATTTGCGATTTCCTAGTAGATGGAGCATTTTTAATCCCATCTCTAACTCCAAGCGAATATTACTATCTTCTAGATCTAATTTTGCTATTTCTTTGATCCTTTCTAAGCGATAAAGTATCGTCTTATAATGAATGAATAATTCTTTAGCGGCCCTGCTTGCATTACCGTTACATTCTAGGAAGACCTCTAAGGTCTTAACTAATTCACCTTCATTTTCTTCATCATATTCAAGAATCTTAAGTAATGGCTTAGGAATGAACTCTTGGAGGGAATTCCTCTCAGCAAATTTACATAAGATACGAAAAACTCCCAATTCCGTAAAGGAAACCACTGAACATTCCTTACTGGTCATTTCCCCATAACTTAAAGCATCAATAGCCTCCTTATAACTACGAGAGATTTCTTTCCTATCTTTTGCCACATCCCCGATTCCTACTTGGATCACAAGTTCTTTCATGCTCTTTTTAACTTGTCCCTGAGCTTCTTTAACAATTTTCTTTAAACTCTCGAAAGAATTCTCCGAAAAATTATCTAAAGGCCAGAGGAGAACTATCTTATCTCCTTTATTACCAATAATAAAGTCACGTGTATATGTTTTTATAACTCCCGAAATAGTTTTTGTTATTTCAGTCTTTAGACTTTGAATAGCCATCTTATGCTGGGAACGATTCTCCAAAAAGTAGTCATCGATATTTTTTAAATCAAAAAGAACTACATAATAAGGACGATCAAGATTCCAGTCCATCATATTGATACGTTCTTCTGCGTTAGTAGAGCTTAATTCTCCAGAAAGGATATGCTCAATTAAATCATTCTTAAACTTATACTCAACTTCCTTTACTGCAAAGTGTTTTACCATGTCCAAAGTAGTCACTGTTGCAGCTTGCTCTATACTGATGAAGTCCATATCTGCTAAAGGTCTGTTTAGCTCAGCTACAGTCAAATAACCTCTAATTTGGGTAAAAGCTTGAATAGGAACCACGATCTGAGAAACCCACTGATTATTTAAATCTGGGTAACAAACTTTTTGACGGTAATAAAAAAACTTTTCACTGATATTTTCCCTAAGGGTGAACTCATCAGGGGCTTCAAATTCTTCTATAGCCGGGTCAGTACTCATAATGCATTTAAAGTTTTTATCATAAATTGCTACAGGATTTCCTACTAGCTCTTCGAGAGTATTGACAATAACATTTACATCTTCACATTGTAAAGCCAAAGCAGTGAACCGTTCTTGAACCTCTTTATAATATTTTAACTTAACTACCTGGGAATTAAAGAGCTGTTCCATGATAGGGTACATAACATCAATAAAAGGAACATTCCCATCTAGTTCAATTATTGGTAAGCCGAATTCGTTGGCAGACTCAATAATTTCCTGAGGAACTTCTTGAACAAAACGGCGGACTTTTATTGCTAAAGCTGCTACATTCTTTTCCACCATTTTGCGGATAAACTCCCGATAATTCATCCCCTCACCAGGGCCTGCGTACAAGCTGGTTAGGAGAAGTTCTCCACCGGATAGCCAATTTACTATATCTGGGGCTTCGATGATGGTAACACCTTTAACTACATTATCAATTTTTTGGTAGCCAGCAACAACTTGAGAAGTTTTTAAAGGTCCTACCTGTAACAGATCTTTAACTGTAATCTCCATGGGTGTTACCACCTCGCTCCCTCTTCTATCTATTGTTAACCACATAATTCTTAGAGCTTAATATCCCGGTTACAATCTTTAGTGTAAATATAGGTAAAAGGAGTCCGTCCTACCCCATAGCAGGCCTGGGGAACATAAGGTCCAAACCAGACAAAATCTCCCTTTCTAATGGGGACCCATTGATCATCAATAAGATAAACTCCTTCTCCTTCTAAAATATAGAGGCCATGCTCTTGAACATGGGTTTCCACGAAAGGATGACAACCACCAGGCAAAAAGCTAAGTGTATGGAAATTCACATCAAAACCTAAATCAGTAGGTAATAAATCCTTAATCCGGACATTTTCCATACCATCATAGGCGGCATCTGGCATATCATTAAGGCGTCCCACCACTACTCTTGCCTCATGACCCTCTACTGGGCGA
>JAAZLD010000494.1 GCA_012799495.1 Desulfitobacterium sp.
CTAGAAGAGAGTTTGATGTTACTGCCCTACAGGAATTAGCAGACTCCATCTCAGAAGTTGGTATAATCCAACCCATCACTCTAAGAGAAGTTTCGGAAGATGAATATCAGATTATAGCAGGAGAGAGAAGGTATCGAGCCTCTATCATGGCTGGATTGAAAACTATCCCTGCTTACATTCGAACTGCCGATGACGAAAATGTCGTAGAAATGGCTCTTATTGAAAACATTCAAAGAGAAGATTTAAATGCAATAGAAATTGCATTAGCTTATCAACATCTACTCGATGAATATAAACTTACACAGGAGCGATTGAGTGAACGTGTTGGTAAGAAAAGAACTACAATAGCAAATTATATTCGATTACTTAAACTACCTGCCCAGGTTCAAATGGCTTTAAGAAATAAGCTAATAGATATGGGACATGCGAGAGCACTACTTCCTTTACAAGATCCCAAGCTACAAGTTGACTTGCTGGAGGAGATTCTAGAGAAGGAGCTTTCTGTTCGAAAAGTTGAAGAACTAGTTAAAGCTATAAATGCTGGGGAAGAAAATAAACCCCAAAAAGAGAATAAAAAAACAAAGTTACCTGAAGAATTCAACCTATTAAAAAAACATTTATCTGGTTTTTTCAATACTAAGGTTCAGTTAACCTGCTCAAGTAAAGGAAAAGGGAAAATCAGTATCCCCTTTAAAAACGAAGAGGAGCTTGAGCGAATCATTGAGATTTTTGACACTCTAAAAAAATAAATGAGTAGAATAAACTGTTTTAAGATATACTGGGCAGCTTTAATCTCCCTCCTTTTCAGTGGAATACAGCCTGCATTTGCAACTTCAAAAGAATTTTACTCTTATGGAGATACACTTGTTAGCCCCATTGAGCAAAAAGATACAGTCCCAACGCAAGTAGAAATAGAGGACCACGAACTAATACCTACTCCAGCTGTTGTTGATTCTGTCTCTCCTACACAACAAGTAGAGACCAAGCAATGGATACCTGACCCTCAAAAGGCAACATGGCTAGCCTTAATCATTCCTGGCGGTGGACAAATATACAACAAGAAGTACTGGAAGTTACCTATTTTTTATGGTGGATTTGCTGGATGTGCATACGCTATAAGTTGGAACAACAAAACATACAAAGATTATGCACAAGCCTATCGAGACATCATGGATGACAACCCCAACACCAATAGTTTTTTAGACTTACTTCCCCCCAATAGCAATTGGAATGAAAGTCAGCTAAAAACTCTTTTAAAAAATAGAAAAGACCGATTTAGGAGATATCGAGATTTAAGTGTCTTTGCACTTATCGGTGTATACGTTTTATCGGTAGTGGATGCATATGTGGATGCTGAACTATCCAATTTTGACATTACACCTGATTTAAGTATGAGAATTGAGCCTACGATATTTAAAGATAATGGTACTAAATTCACCAATCAATCTGTAGGAATTCAATGCAGTTTACGATTTTAATTAAGCAAACACCAAATGAACAAGAAAACTCTTTTAAGCCTAACCCTTGCACTCTTTATTTGTACATTTAATCTATATGCTCAGGAATTAAGAGTAGAGATTAAGAACAATGGGGAAGTCAAAGAAGAAATTTTCGACTTACCCTCAAGCATGACATACCCACTTGATAGTTTGTTAAGTGAGTGGAAAGTAAAGAACTACCTCTTAACAGATGAAAGTTGCAGTACAGCTGAAGCTAGTCCGCTGTTCAGTGATTCTGTTTATATCGATAGGCTTTCCCGAATCCCCTCTATTATGGAGATGCCTTATAATGAAGTTGTACGAGCTTTTATAGATATGTACGCTAATCGGCTGAGACATCAAGTATCTTTCATGTTAAGTGCTGGTAACTTCTACATACCTATCTTTGAAGAAGCATTGGATGCTTACAACCTCCCTTTGGAGCTGAAATATCTTCCAGTTATAGAATCTGCTTTAAACCCAATTGCTACTTCTAGAGCTGGTGCTGTTGGCTTATGGCAGTTTATGATTGGCACAGGAAAAATTTATGGACTAGAATCAAACAGTTTAGTAGATGATCGCCGAGATCCCATAAAATCATCTTGGGCAGCAGCTAGGTATTTAAATGAACTTTATGAGATATATAAAGA
>JAAZLD010000495.1 GCA_012799495.1 Desulfitobacterium sp.
AAGCTTTAATTAGCCAGGTTTGTTTACTTAGAGGGTAGACAAGCCTGGCTTTTTATTTTACGCGATTATTTGTCACTAGTCCCAATAGTTTTCCTAAATATTCCCACCTATTCCGACAGGTTTTACTTCCATACTTAGGTATAATTTGGGAGAGAAGATAGAAAGGGTTGCCAAAGGATATGGAGAGGTATTTAGATCTTGATCTATTAGTCAACGGTTGCATGGATGCCTTATTACTTATCCTAACTGCCCGGTTATTAAATCTTTCTTTACAAAGAAAAGGACTAGTATTGGGGGTAATGGTTGGGGAAATTCCTGTACTTCTCTCCGCCTTTTTTCCCGAATCCTTAGGTTTTGAATTAAGTAAATATTTTACTCCATTGTTAATGGTCCGTCTTGCTTACCCCTATAGAAGTATCCGTAAATATGGTAAAACTCTCCTCCTTTTTTGGATTTTATCGGCAGGCTTAGGAGGGGTTGTTTATGCTTTATGGGGGTGGCTGAATTCAAGTAAAGCTCTTCTTAGGGTGGAACTGAAAAATCTTTGGATTCTACCAATAGGTGCTTTTCTTTGGTGGCTAACTCAGAAAGCCTGGCATAGGATGCTCTCTTCGGCAGCTCACTTGAAGAAAACAATTTATGAATTGGCTATCGATTTTGGAGGGGAGGAGATTGCTGTAAAGGCCCTTTTAGATACAGGGAATCAACTGCGTGACCCTCTTACGGGAAATCCAGTTATCCTTTTAGAGGAAGAAATCGCCGCTACTGCTCTTCCTCAAGAATTCTTACCTGCCTTGGAGGGTGCTTGGCAAGAGGAAGGGGATCCTTGGTCTTGGTTGTTCCAAAGGGATCCCCAGTGGCTTAAATCTTTTGTCTTTATTTCTTATCAAGGAGTTGAGCATCAGGGTTGGCTTTTAGGTTTTCGTCCGCAAAAAGTAGTTTGTACTTCCTTACCTGAGCCTTTGGAACTAAAGGCAACTATTGCCTTAGTTAAGTATCCTTTAAGTCCTGAGGGAATTTATCAGGCTTTATTGCACCCAGAGCATCTTCAGTAAGTGGAGGAGGTTTTATGAATAGGCTTATATTACGGCTAAGAGTCTGGTTTTTAAAAATTAAAAAATTCTTAGGGGAAAAAATCAGAGGCTTAAAAGAGATCTACTATGTTGGGAGTAGTGAAGCTCTACCACCACCCCTTAGTACAGAAGAGGAAGGAAAACTTCTCGAGCGCCTTGAAAAAGGGGATCATAAGGTTCGAGATACCCTTATTGAGCGTAATCTGCGTTTGGTAGTTTATATTGCTCGGAAATTTGAAAATACTGGTGTGGGAATCGAAGATTTGGTCTCCATTGGCACCATTGGTTTAATCAAGGCTGTCAACACTTTTGATCCCCAAAAGAAGATCAAACTAGCTACTTATGCCTCCAGGTGTATTGAAAATGAGATATTAATGCATTTACGGCGGAATAATAAGACTCGGACAGAGGTATCCTTTGATGAACCTTTAAATATTGACTGGGATGGGAATGAACTTCTTTTATCCGATGTCTTAGGGACGGAAAACGATATTATTTCCCGGCCTTTAGAGGAAAAAGTAGATCGGCAACTTTTACATCTAGCTATGGATCGCCTGACAGATCGGGAAAAATTAATCATGGAATTGCGCTTTGGATTGGATAATGGGGAGGAAAAAACTCAAAAGGAAGTAGCTGATCGACTAGGGATTTCCCAGTCCTATATTTCCCGTTTGGAAAAGCGGATCATCCGCCGTTTACGGAAAGAATTTATTCGTTTAGAATAATGGTTCATCCTTAAGGGAATACTCTCCAAGAGATAATTGGCTTGGAGGGTGCTCGAATGTCTTTAAACAAAGTAGAGATCTGTGGCGTGAACACCTCAAAATTGCCGGTCCTTAGCAGTGCAAAAATGAAAGAGTTGTTCGTTGCTTACCAAAGTGGCGAAAAGGAAGCCCGGGAAAAGTTGATTCACGGCAATCTGCGCTTGGTCTTAAGCGTAATTCAACGCTTTACCAATCGGGGAGAATATGTGGATGATCTTTTTCAAGTAGGCTGTATCGGCTTAATGAAAGCTATTGATAATTTTGATTTAGGTCAAAATGTCAAGTTTTCCACCTATGCGGTGCCCATGATAATCGGAGAAATTCGCCGTTATTTACGGGATAATAACCCCATTAGGGTAAGCCGCTCATTACGAGATATCGCCTATAAAGCTTTACAGGTTCGGGATCAATTAGTAAATGAACGTTCTCGTGAACCAACTGTGACTGAAATAGCAGCAAAATTGGAGTTGCCTCGGGAAGATGTAATCTTCGCCTTAGATGCAATCCAGGAACCTATTTCCTTATTTGAACCCATCTACCATGATGGGGGAGATCCGATTTTTGTTATGGATCAGATAGGTGATGATAAACATTCCGATAACAGTTGGTTAGAGGGTATTGCAGTACGGGAAGCTTTACGTCGTTTAAGTGAACGGGAAAAACTAATTCTTTCTTTGCGTTTTTTTCACGGCAAAACCCAGATGGAAGTAGCTGATGAAATCGGCATCTCTCAAGCTCAAGTTTCCCGCTTAGAAAAGGCAGCTTTGGGACATATGCGGAAATACGTATAGTTTGCATAAAACTCCTTCTGTCCTCATAAATATTTGAGGAAGGGAGGGGGAAAGATGAGGATTTCCGAGCTGCGTTTACTGGATATAGTTAACATAAAAGATGGCCGTAGACTTGGCCCCATCAAAGATTTAGATATTGACTTAGAGCGGGGGGTAATAAAAGGGATTGTTGTACAAGGAGCTACCCGTAATTGGAGCTTTTTCGGTGGAAGG
>JAAZLD010000496.1 GCA_012799495.1 Desulfitobacterium sp.
AAATTTCTTACCAAATTATCCCGTACATGCTCCCAAGCAGTTCCTGTTACCTGCCAATGGGCCCCGATCTTCCGATAATTAAAAAGGTTTAATTCCTCTACTAAATCTTTATTTAAATAATTACGAATAAAGGAAACGTCGTTTTCTATTTCCCTTACTTCAAAAAGTTCTTCTGTTGATAACTCCCGAGCTAAAGACTCCCAGATCTTTAATCCTAAGTAATAAGGATTGAGTTTTAATGAAGAGGGCTGGACAACCTGACTATGCATAATGGCATACTCAATGGCCTCTTCTTCAGTCAAATCTAATTCGTGCATAATCCGAGAATGCCAGAAAGTTGCCCAACCTTCATTAATGATCTTTGTCTCAATCTGAGGATAAAAATATAGAGATTCTTCCCGGATCATACTTAAAATATCCCTTTTCCAATCTTCCAGGGTTGGTGATTTCTTAATAATAGTCAGTAGAACATCCTCTTCTGGGGGGGCTTCTTCTTTTTCTTCCCCAATTTCCTCTTCCCATAGATCAGTATATTGTGTTAGTGAAGGATTTCTTTTTCTTTCAACCCTTGCTCCACACTTCTCATTCTTAGGCTTAGATTTTTTACCTAAATGGGCGCGAAAATCAACATGCTCCTGGATGGATAAAGCTGCATCTAGGGTCTGTTCAACTTTTTCATATCCATATTCCAGCTCATATTCCCGTATTTTTTCAGCATGAGTTTCCATACGATTAACCATATTTTTGGGGGTTCGTTGAAAGTAACGATTATTCTTAAAAAAATCCACATGAGCATATACATGACCCATAACTAGTTTGTTTTGAATAAGGCGGTTACCCTCCAGGAGGAAGGCGTAAGCAGGGTTAGAGTTGATTACTAGCTCGTAAATCCGTGTCAGATTCAGATCATACTGGATTTTCATCCGTTCAAAGGCTTTCCCAAAACTCCAATGAGTGAAGCGAACAGGCATCCCATATGCACCAAAGGTATAAATAGCTTCAGCCGGACATACTTCAAAATGAACCGGGTAAAAATCCAACCCAAGGTCTCTCGCCACTTGAGCAATCTTTTGAGCATGATAACCTAATTCAACAACTTCGTAATCCACGACTACCCTCCTGACTTCAAATTCTTCTCAAGGTCAATAATTTAGGAAAAAAGGGTTTTTAAGGCTTGATAAACCTCTTGCCTTTCCCGAATAGTCACTAACCGTAATTTTGGGTCAGTAATACCCTTGAGGGTAGACATTAGGGTACCAGAATAATTGGTACGTAAAATTTCACCATAACCAGTTACCCGACTTATTTCCACTAATTTTTGCATTAGTTGTAAAGAGCGGTTATTGTCAGAGGCTATGTTATCTCCATCAGTAAAATGAACAGGGTAAATATTGTAGTGTTGAGGGGGATAGTCTTTTTCGATTATTTCTAAAGCTAATTGATAAACTGATGAACACCGAGTACCTCCACTTTCCCCACGGGAAAAGAATTCTTCTTCCGTCACTTCTTTTGCTTCTGTATGATGAGCTAAAAATCTTATTTCTACATTTTTATATTTTTCGCGTAAAAAACCAACCATCCAAAAAAAGAAGGTTCTAGCGATATATTTTTCAAACTGTCCCATGGAACCGGAAGTATCCATCATGGCCAAAATAACCCCATTGCTTTCATAATTAGGGTGAGTCTCCCAAGTTTTAAACCTTAAGTCCTCTGGAGTTATAGGCAATCTTTCTTTACTTCCTACCCTGGCTTGCCGCTTAATATTTTCTAGTAAAGTTCTTTTTTTATCGATATTGGCCATAAGTCCCCGTTTGCGAACATCGCGAAATTCCGGTTTATCATGTGCAATTAGGGGACGTTTTTTTTCATCTAAATTAGGGAGTTTTAATTCTTCAAAGAGAATTGCTGACAACTCTTCATAAGTTACTTCTGCTTCGTAAATATCTACTCCCGGCTGATTCCCTGCACCTGACCCATTACCCTTTCCCTGTCTGCGGGAATTTTCACGACCTAAAATGTCTCCTTTCCTGACCTTTTTTTGTGTTCCCTGACCAGTGTGGTTAGATTTATAGTAATCAAAGCGAAATCGAAACTCCTCTAGAGAACGCATTGGTATCTTAAGGTTCTTCTTGCCATCGCTTAAGATAATGCTCTCCTCAACAATCAAATCACTTAATTGCTCTTTGATTGCTTTTTGCACTTTTTCCCTATGCCTACTTTGATCTAAATGTCCTTTCCGGTGGAGACTCCAATCATCTCTACTGACAATAATATCCTCACTCATAGTTGAGCCCCCTTAGCGATTGAGGAGAGAACCTACATATTTAATAATTTCATTAGCGCAAACAGGACAATAACCATGTTGTTGAATTAAACGATCCATGACTTCATTGATTCGTCGCAATTGCTCCTGATCAGGATGAGTTACAGATGTTGTTACTTTGATGATATCCTTTAGATCGGCAAAGAGTTTTTTCTCAATAGCCTCTCTTAAGCGCTCATGAGAAGTATATTGAAAGGTCTTATTTTTCCGGGCATAAACGGATATCCGGATGAGAATCTCTTCCCGAAAAGCCTTTTTCCCATTTTCTGAGACTCCTATCTGTTCTTCAATACTACGCATTAGTTGTTCATCGGGTTCTAATTCTTCTCCTGTAATGGGATCATAAAGATTGGTAGAATTACAATAAGCCTCTACATTATCAAGGTAGTTATTGAGTAAAGACTTGGCCGATTCTTCATAAGCATAAACAAAAGCTTTTTGGACTTCCTTTTTAGCTAGTTCATCATATTCTTTACGGGCAATAGCTATTAGGTTAGTTAGATTTTCCCTTTCCTCTTTAGTAATAGAAGTGTGTTGTGACAAGCCATCCTTCAAGGCTCTTAGAATATCCAGAGCGTTGATGCAAGATTTTTCATCTCTAATTAGAGCTGTGGAGATTCGATTGATCACATAACGAGGGTCTACCCCACTCATACCTTCCCCTTGTATTTCCCCTTCAGACATAAGATCTTTAATATCCTTTTGATTAAAGCCTTCTACATCTTCCCCATCATAAAGACGCATTTTCTTGATTAGATCCATATCTCGCTTTTTGGAGGGTTTTAGTCGAGATAATATGCTAAAAACCGATGCAGTCCAAAGGCTATGGGGAGCTAAGTGAACTCCTCGGAGATCGCTATTCCTAATAAGCTTTTCATATATTTTCACTTCCGAGCTGGCCCTTAAATTATATGGCACTGGAATAACAATAATGCGTGATTGGAGAGCTTCATTCTTTTTATTGGCTACAAAAGCTCGATATTCATTCTCGTTTGTATGAGCGGCAATTAACATATCTGCAGATATTAAAGCGAAGCGCCCAGCTTTGAAGTTTCCTTCTTGAGACAAACTTAATAAATTCCATAAGAACTTTTCATCAGATTTTAACATTTCCTGGAACTCCATAAGGCCACGATTTGCTTTATTCAATTCCCCATCAAAACGGTATGCTCGGGGGTCAGATTCTGAGCCATACTCAGTAATAGTAGAAAAGTCAATACTCCCTGTTAAATCAGCAATATCTTGGGATTTGGGATCAGAAGGAGTAAAAGTTCCTATTCCCACTCGTTCCTCTTCAGAAAAAACGATCCTTTTAACTGGTACATCTTCAACCCTTCCTTGAAACTCCTCTTCAACCCTTAGACGACAGACTGGGCAAAGGCTGCCCTCGATCCGTATACCATATTTTTGCTCAAAATCCTGCCGTAATCCATGGGGAAGTAAATGCAATGGGTCTTCATGCA
>JAAZLD010000497.1 GCA_012799495.1 Desulfitobacterium sp.
CTTTTGTAGCCATGAATAGCATGAAATCATCAGTAAATTCTTTAACAGATAAAACAGCGGTGATACTTTCCTCATTAGGATTTATATCTAAAACATTTACAATTGAGGTACCTCTGGATATCCTACTAGCCTCAGGTATTTCATAACCTTTAAGCCTGTAAACTTTTCCGTTAGAAGTAAAGAAAAGTATATAGTGGTGGGTAGATGTTATAAACAAATGTTCTACAAAGTCTTCTTCCCGAGTAGCCATTCCACTGATTCCTTTTCCGCCTCGACGTTGGCTTCTATAGGTGCTCAAAGGCATACGTTTAATATAGCCCTTGTGGGACATAGTGATTACTACATCTTCTTCTGGAATTAAATCTTCAATATCCATACTGCTGTAATCAAGGGATATTTCAGTTCTTCTCTCATCACCAAATTTTTCTTTAACTTCTTCTAGTTCTTCTTTAATAATATCTAATACCATTTGCTCAGAGTTTAAAACAGCCTTTAAGTGAGCAATTCTTTCTTGAAGTTTTTTATATTGCTCTTCTATTTTATCTCTTTCTAATCCCGTTAGCCTTTTTAGGCGCATATCCACAATAGCTTGGGATTGTTTATCGCTAAGACCAAAACGGGAAATCAGGTTATTCTTAGCATCTTGTTCATCATCAGATGTGCGGATAATTTGTATTACTTCATCTATATAATCTAGAGCAATTCGCAATCCTTCTAAAATATGAGCTTCTTCTTCTGCTTTATTTAGTTCGAAACGAGTACGACGAGTTATAACATCTTTTTGATGTTCTATAAAGTAATAGATGAATTCTTTCAAGTTGAGAATTCTTGGTTGACCATCTACTAGAGCCAATAGATTTGCCCCAAAAGTATCTTCTAACTGAGTATGCTTATAAAGCTGATTCAGGATTATTTGAGGATTGACATCTCTTCGAAGTTCGATAACAATACGCATCCCTGTCCGATCTGATTCATCTCTTAAGTCAGTAATTCCATCAATTTTTTTATCCCTTACTAAATCAGCAATTCTCTCAATAAGGCGGGCTTTATTGACCATATAGGGAATCTCAGTAACAAGGATTCGCATCTTACCGGAGTTTTCCATCTCTTCAATATGAGTCTTTGCTCGGAGTTTAAAGGTTCCCCTACCTGTTTTATATGCATGATAGATGCCTTCTGTACCCATAATAGAAGCACCTGTAGGAAAATCCGGTCCTTTTATATATTTCATCAATTCTTCAATAGTTATATCAGGATTATCTATTTGAGCTATAGTTCCATTAATCACTTCTGTCATATTATGGGGGGGAATATTAGTTGCCATACCCACAGCAATTCCTGAAGAACCATTAACCAAAAGGTTAGGGAATTTAGCTGGTAAAACTTCTGGTTCCTCTTGTTTTTCATCATAGTTAGGTTTGAAATCTACAGTATCCTTATCGATATCTTCTAACATATAAGGAGTTATTCTCGCCATCCTTAATTCTGTATAACGCATAGCAGCGGCAGAATCACCATCAATGGAACCAAAGTTACCATGACCCTCAATTAAAGGATAACGTGTAGAAAAATCTTGGGCTAATCCGACAACTGCATCGTAAATAGAGCTATCTCCATGAGGGTGAAATTTCCCCATGCAATCCCCCACTAATCTAGCTGACTTACTATAAGGTTTGTTAGGCTGCATTCCTAATTCGTATAAAGTATAAATAATTCGTCTATGAACAGGCTTTAAGCCGTCTCTTACATCTGGCAAAGCCCTACTAACAATTACACTCATTGAATAATCAATAAATGATTTTTTCAGTTCTTCTGAAATTTCAATAGGAAGTACTTTACCCCCCTGATTTTCACTTGGCATTTACAGGCACTCCTTTAAATATCCAAATTACGTACTTCTTTTGCATGTTCTTGAATAAATTCTCTCCGAGGCTCTACTTTATCTCCCATTAGGATAGTAAATAACTCATCAGCCTTCATTGCATCTTCCATAGTAACTTGGAGAATAGTCCGCTTGGCCGGATCCATAGTAGTATCCCAAAGTTGTTCAGGGTTCATTTCCCCAAGACCTTTATAGCGTTGGATTTCCGTTCTTTCCCGCCCAATTTCGTTTAAAACCTTGTTTAATTCTTCATCACTATAAGCATATTGAACTTTTTTACCTTTTTTAATTTTATAAAGAGGTGGTTGGGCTATATAAACATACTTATGTTCAATTAAAGGTTTCATATAGCGGAAAAAGAAAGTAAGCAATAAGGTGCGAATGTGTGCTCCATCAACATCCGCGTCTGTCATAATAATCAATTTATGATAACGGGCTTTAGTAATGTCAAAATCATCTGAGATCCCGGTACCCATAGCTGTAATTAAGGCACGGATTTCAGCATTATTCAGAATCCGGTCTAGCCGTGCTTTTTCTACATTTAAAATCTTACCTCTTAAGGGTAGAATAGCTTGAAAACGACGATCTCTACCCATTTTGGCAGAACCACCAGCACTATCCCCCTCAACGATATACATTTCACAGAGATCAGGCTCTTTCCAAGAACAGTCTGCCAGTTTACCTGGCAAAGAACTTACCTCTAAAGCGCTTTTACGGCGAGTTAATTCTCTTGCCTTACGAGCCGCTTCCCGTGCACGAGAGGCCTGAATACCTTTTTCAATAATTTTCTTACCAATAGCAGGGTTTTCTTCTAAGAAGACGGATAATCCTTCTCCAGTAATAGAATCAACTATGGAGCGTATTTCGGAATTTCCTAATTTTGTTTTAGTTTGTCCTTCAAATTGTGGTTCTGGTACTTTTACGGAAAGTACGATGGTTAAACCTTCCCGAATATCTTCACCAGTAAGATTAGCTTCATTATTTTTTAAGATATTCTGTTTACGAGCATAATCATTTGTTACTCTAGTTAAAGCAGCTTTAAACCCTGCTTCGTGAGTACCCCCTTCTTGGGTATGGATATTATTTGCATAGGAGAAAAGGTTTTCTATATAACCATCGTTATATTGCATAGCTATTTCGACTAATACATCATCTTTTTTTCCTTCGATATAAATAGGTTCAGGATGAATAGCATCTTTAGCTCGATTGAGATATTTCACAAAATCAATAATTCCACCATTATAACAATAATGTTCTTGTTTATCTTTTCGCTCATCTATTAAAGTGATGGAAACATTTTTATTCAAAAATGCTAATTCACGTAGCCTTTGAGACAAAATATCAAACTGAAATTCTATTTCTTCAAAAATTTCTGGATCAGGAGCAAATGTTATTTTAGTTCCTGTTTTTTCTTCATCTATTTCACCAATAACAGATAGCTCTGTCATTGTTTTACCACGCTGAAATTCTTGATGATAGATTTTGCCTTCTTTCATCACATCTACATGGAGCCAGCTGGACAAAGCATTAACTACGCTCATACCAACTCCATGTAAACCACCAGATACTTTATAAACACCAGCATTAAATTTTCCACCAGCATGAAGTACAGTAAGAGCAACTTCAACAGCTGGTTTACCTAATTTTGGATGAATATCTACAGGAATTCCTCGGCCATTATCAGAAACCGAAATGGAATTATCCTTATGAATAGTAACTTTAATAGTATCGCAAAAACCGGCTAAAGCTTCGTCAATACTATTATCAACAATTTCATAAACTAAATGATGTAAACCACGGGAACTTGTGGATCCAATGTACATTCCTGGGCGTTTACGTACTGCTTCAAGACCTTCAAGTACTTCTATCTGCTCGGCATTATAATCATCCATTGGAAGAACTTTATTGATTTCTGCATTTTCCTGCAAAGTCGATCCCTCCCAATTAATCCCTCTACATAACAAATCTAACCTTTTAATTATACGACTTTTTAGCACTTTATTCAAATTCTTATCCGTATATTTTCCATTAATCTAAAGTACTTCATAATTTTTCTAGGAGACTTATTAAAAAAACCTCTAATTAAATGAGGTTTTTTAATTTCTATTTTATAAGAATATAGAATCAGATCTTTTAGAATCAGATCTTTTTAATAATGTAGTGGATGAAATGGGAGAAAGGTAATTGCCATCTACTGTAACTACTAAGGATTTCTCTTTACCAGTGGTTATATTCTGGATATCACCATTATTTATTATGTTGTTCAAAAACTTTTCCGAGGCCGAATTTCTCATAACTGTTTCCAAATCTAAGATCGCAATTATTTTTTCTTGGCTAATTAATATATCTCCACCTAAATGTAAAAACATTTTATATCCTCCCAATGCGTCCATTTTCTATATAAAGCAATAAAGATGCATGATCCGTTAACATCTCAGCACTAGTCATGGTTATGATTGTTTGAGGAAGCTTTTTTACTGTTCTTAATAGATATTCTCTCCTAAAATTGTCTAATTCAGACAATACATCGTCTAAAAGAAGTAAAGGATACTCCCCTTTTCCTTGATAAAATACCCCTAATTCTCCTAATTTTAAACTTAAAACAATAGAACGTTGTTGTCCTTGAGAACCATATAACCTAGCCGATTTACCATTTAACTTAAAAATTAGATCATCCCGATGGGGACCTACATAGATCATTTTCCGCTCTATTTCCAAGGGCATTTTTTCTTCTAAAATTTGGGGAAATTCTGCTAAAGCTTTATCTACATCATCTTTACCTAAAGCTTGGTATTCCATAGTAAGTTCTTCTTTTCCTAAAGAAATATTTTTATATATTTCTTTTGCTTTCTCAGCAAGTAAATTCGTAAATTCCCAACGGCTTCGGATTATTTGAGAACCATATTCAAGGATTTGTTCATTCCACAATTCCAAATGGCTTTTTAAATTTCCTTGACCTTGTTTTAGGAGAGCACTCTTTTGTTGGAGGACTCTATTATAAGAATTAAGAACTCGAATATGTTTCGAGTTGTGCTGAGCAATGTGTAAATCCAAGAATTTTC
>JAAZLD010000498.1 GCA_012799495.1 Desulfitobacterium sp.
ACCCTTCAGCAGCTAGCTGGGTATAGGCATTTTCGACGGTAATAACACTAACTCCTAAATTTTTGGCGAAGCCTCGCTTAGACGGAAGCTTTTCATCAGGGAGCAACTTTTTTCCAAGAATATCTTTCTTGATACAATTATAGAGGTGTTCATACATACTTTCTGAACCGATATTTTCTAAGGAATAGGTTAACATTAGCTCCTCCTTACAAACTGGTCATATGAAAAATAACTAATTTGGCTATTTGATTATATCCAGTCTTGAGTATAATCAATATAATTATAGTTGTAAAGAGAGGTATTAGGTTTATGTCTATTAAGTATCGCCAACTAGATAAGGAATTAACTGAAAAGCTCAAGGGTGGAGTAATCATGGATGTGACTAACCCTGAGCAGGCAAAAATTGCTGAAGCAGCTGGTGCTTGTGCTGTAATGGCTTTGGAACGGATTCCAGCGGATATTCGTGCTGCAGGTGGGGTATCCAGAATGAGTGATCCGAAGATGATTAAGGAAATCATCGAGACTGTTTCTATTCCAGTGATGGCAAAATGTCGGATTGGCCACTTTGTAGAGGCTAGAATCCTCGATGCCGTTGGAATTGACTTTATTGATGAAAGTGAAGTCCTTTCCCCTGCTGATGATGTTTATCATATTGATAAGAGAAAATTTAAAGCCCCCTTTGTTTGCGGTGCTAAAGATCTGGGTGAAGCGTTACGTCGGATCAATGAGGGTGCGGCTATGATCAGAACTAAAGGGGAACCGGGTACAGGAGATATTGTTCAAGCGGTTCGTCATATGAGAATGATTCAAAAAGACATTAGTAGAGTAGCTTCCATGCGGGAAGATGAGCTTTATCAAGCTGCTAAAGAACTACAAGTTCCTTATGAGTTAGTTCTTTATGTACATGAAAACCGCCGCTTACCAGTCTTAAACTTCGCTGCTGGAGGGGTAGCTACACCGGCAGATGCAGCCTTAATGATGGAATTAGGAGCTGAAGGAGTATTCGTAGGATCTGGTATCTTTAAATCTGGAGATCCCGAGCGCCGTGCTCAAGCTATCGTGAAAGCTGTTCAGAACTATCAAGATCCAAAAATTTTAGCTTCCTTATCTGAGGATTTAGGAGAAGCTATGGTGGGAATCAATGAAGATGAGATTCAGCTTTTGATGGCTGAGAGGGGTAAATAGGTTTCTAGTTATGTAACTGAGGTTTAGTATATTATGTGAGCTAGAGATATTTAATTTTTGGAAGATAACTTTTGGATAAATTATGATATTATTCTTGATCCCGAAGATATGCCAGTAGTCGAAGAATACGAACCAGATATGTTAATGTCGAGCTTAGAAAAATGCCATTTCGTTATTGCAAATGTACATAAGTTATATGAAAATAGCCAGAATTCTTTACTAAACAAAGTACCCCCTGATTTCTTCGATATGATTATTGTAGATGAAGCTCATCATTCTGCTGCCCAATCTTGGAAGACGGCAATAAACTATTTCAGTAATGCTAAAGTTCTGCACGTAACTGGTACCCCATATAGGGGGGATCATCAAGAAATTCCGGGAGAAAAAATTCATAATACTTCATTAGCTGAAGTAATGGCTTTAAGATATGTTAAATGGTTAAGAAAATCGACCTTGAATAATCCAAACCTGTACTTTACGCTACCTGGTGATTCTAAAAGATATACCTTAGAAGAGATTTTGAGCATTAAAGAAAAAGAGTGGGTTGAAAAGTCTGTCGCTTTATCAGAAGAATGTTCAGCAGATGTCGTTAAAGAAAGTATTAAGCATCTAGGGATATTGAGAGAAGCTTCTCCTCAAGTGCCACATAAGATTTTAGCAGTTGCATGTAGCATAGCACATGCTAGCGGCTTTGGCTATCTTAGAGGAAAGAGGAATAGATCCTAAAGGTAATAATTTATACCCTAAATTCAAAAACCAAATTTACGCTTTATCTCCAGACTATACAAATGATGGAATTTTAGTACGTTACATTAACACTCGTGTAGCAAAGAAGTATGGGCCCGTCAAAATGAGAGAGCCTGAAACTTTATTAGAATCGCAAAAATATATGGAAGTAGTTATTAATGAATTAAGGAGGATGATATAATGACAAATAAGTCTTTTTTAGAAAAGAAACTGGATGATCTAATTAATTTAATGATGACAGACGGAGTACAACCAAATGATTTAGCAGATAACATTTTCCTTGAGCCGTATACTCAAGTATCTTATAAAAAGGTAAGCGGTCAAGTAATTGGTGAATTACATTTTGAGGAAGAGAAAAATGTAATAACCGTACTAAGATATTTTTATGGGAATGATAAAAAAGTTTATCGTATTGAAGAACAGATTCAAGATTCAGTCAAAACTCTTTGGGATAGAGAATTTGAAGAAAAGCAAATTATAAATGAAGTTGTTAAAATAATGGAAGAGTACTATAATTCATCTCAAATTGAAAAATTCATTTCAACACTCCCTCCCTCTATTCGTGGGCATCTAAATAATAAGCTAAAGGAACATGCCTCTTAATCAGCAAAACATCGAATTATATCATCCTAACAGAGTCCTCAAATTGTTGAAGGGCTCTTTTTTCTTATTAGTAGTATGTGATTTATTGATGATGTTTTTGGAACTTGTCTATTCAGAATTTGAGAAGGTTAAAGATTTTAAAGGAAGTTATTCTTAATCCATGTACAATGGTTATAGACCTGTAATTTGATTAACACATGGATATAATAGATGAGTGATAAGTAGGTAAAACAAGGCCTTTTCGCACATAATTTCATGGTAGAGGTAAGACCACATAAAGGGGCGTAATAAATGGCAATGATTACTTTAGAAGATA
>JAAZLD010000499.1 GCA_012799495.1 Desulfitobacterium sp.
ATATAGGGCTTTCTTCCCAAGCTTATCCCTTGTTATTTTAATGACTTTCTTCCTGGCCCAACTTTGGCTCCATCAGTATATTTTTCTTTATGCCGATGACCTCTACTACAGCCGGGATGCTCAATACGGGCTAAATTATTTGCCCTATTTTATTATTGAGCAACTAAATTTGAATGGCCGAGTGTGGGTTGCCACAGCTATGTTTTTCGTACTAAAACATCAAATCTATCTGTTCCGAATTCTTAACCCCATCATACTCTTGTTAACTGTAATTATCCTTGCCAAAATGAGCAGTTTCGATGAAAAAATTGAAAAAACCCCCTATTGGGGCGTTTCCTTGCTCTGTGGCTGTTTATTCTTTTTATATCTTCCACTCCCTATTGCCCATACTACTATTTATTATGCCGCCTGTGCTTTTAATTACCTCTATCCTATGACTTTGGCACTCCTTTACGGATATTGGCTCTACACAGCTCCTCTAAGAAGAAAAATTCCACTTTTATTCTTAAGTTTTTTTTTAGCTTCTTCTACTCAACAAGTAGGGATGATTGGAATTGGGTATACAGTGATGATCGCTATTTATCTTTCTTACATGATCAAAAGATTTCCCATTTCAACCTTTATCCCTTATTTTTTCCTCCAGCTAATTGGTTACACCATACTTTCCTACGGCTCTTTCCAGCGCCTCTTATCTGAAAAAGCAGCTGGAAATGAAGCTGCTCTTGGTGAAGTGGTTAGTGAACTTATCAGGACAAACATCTTTTCACTACCAGCCGCTCCTTTTGTAGCTCTGATCTGTCTAAGCTGTATATTTTGGCTCTGGCATAGAGATTATTCAGCTAATCCTTTCAACAGATTTTTAGGGTTCGCTCTCAGCTTGGCTACAATAGGGTATCTTTATCTTCTCCTTAATGAGAATACCCTTCTCCAACTACAAGGTGAAAATACCTTAGCCCTTGTAAGAATTGCCGCCCTTGCCTTCATCCTTATTTACCTTTTTACCATTCTTTATGTATCCTATTTATTTCTACGTAGAGGACAAACCCCTTTTCACTTCTTCAATAGTATCAATGCTATCGGTGCCCAACTCATGCTGTTGGTAGTGGATGCTCGCTTTGCAGCCGCTTACAAAGTGATGTTTCCATCCCTTCTACTGCTATCTGTCTTTATCTTTTACTCAATAGCTACCTTTCGCAGGAATTTCTTTTACTTAGTTTTGGCTTTAAGTGTCATAACACTACTCCCCTATAGCCCGAGATTCTTTTCTCATTATCATAATCTTTTCCCTCTTTATACCGAACTCTTACCTTGGTATCCTCTAACAGGGGAAGTGCGTTTCGTCGGATTTTTAGTAACACTTATAGTAGTCCTTGTTATTATTCTTGTTATAGTTTCGGCACCCAACACTCCATTTAAAACTAAACTCCTTTCTCAGGGGAAAAAAAACTTCTCTTATGCCCTGGGGGTTCTTTTCATCTTATATACACTAGCTGTTTTTAGCCAAACCATCGCAGGTTATTATCTAGTCTCAATTCCCCAGAACTATAATCTTCAGGCCATAGCTTCTTACCATGAAAAAGGACGCGAAGGCGAGCTTGTCTTAAAGAAAGTACCTGTTAGCTATTACGGATATAACCTGGGCAATTGGCAGACTATGCCCCACTTTTTGAAAGAATGCTATAAGATCAAAGAAGACACTCCTATTCGTTACCTTGAATGAGAGTGTCTGAACTCCTGACAATTTGTGTTATCCATGATTCTTCTTCTCAAATCTTGATAAAGAAGTAAATAATCATTATGATCTCTACCCCTAATTTGACTACTATTCCACCTAGTAAGCCTATTAGGGTCCCTATTCCGATTCGGAAGGAATTTTTGAGTTTGGTTCTTCTTAGGAGAATCTCCGCTCCCACAGCTCCCAAAAAGGGGCCCAGAATTATTCCTATAGGGGCGAAAAAAAACCCTACTAGCATACCTAAAGCCGCTCCAATGCTGGCTTGCTTACTACCTCCATAACGTCGAGTACCTAGTGCTGTAGCTAGATAATCTACAAAAAAGATTAGGGCAAAAACTAATCCCTGAATCAAGTAAAACTTTAAGTCCAAGGTTGCAAAATCAGTCATAAGTCCGTAAAGGAGCATCCCGGCATAAATAAGGATTGGTCCCGGTAGCATCGGGAGAACTGTCCCTACTAAACCGATGAAAAATAGTACAATAGCGATAATTAAAGCCCAAGTGGCCAAATAACATTCCTCCTCGTGGAGCCTAAGCGAACCACTGAAACCAGAGTTGGATTATATGGCTCCTTTTTCTTACCCTTAATACGCTAGGGAATGCCAAAAAGTTTCATTTACCCCTCTACTTTAATATTTAGCATTAGGGCCTTCCTTTAATATCTTTACAAAGCAAGTTCTGTTCCGGGGACCGTCAAATTCACAGAAGTAAATTCCCTGCCAACGTCCAAGAAGTAGTTTCCCCTTATTGATAATAACTGTTTGAGATGTACCAACGGCACTTGCCTTCAGATGTGCTGCCGTATTTCCTTCCAAATGCCGATCTTTAGGATTTTTCCAAGGAAAAACTTCATCAAGCCTCCGCAAGAAATCCCCCTGGACATCAGGGTCAGCATTTTCATTTAAGGTTATTCCTGCAGTTGTATGAGGACAATAAACTATAGCCAAACCTTCTTCGATATTCTCTTGGGACAATATTTTTTGGACATTTCCTGTGATATCAAGAATCTCATCCCGTCCATTAGTCTGGAGGTTTATCTCATAGATCATGACTATTCTCCTTATATTTTCTAATATGTTTCTTATACAGAAGTCATTCCTGTATAAAAATTACCCCGGACACCTTCCGGGGTAATTTTTTGTGAGGCCTATACATTTTGTATGTGTGTGTAAGTGTACCACCTGACCTGTCCC
>JAAZLD010000500.1 GCA_012799495.1 Desulfitobacterium sp.
ACAACTTCAAAGTTTTCTTCTGGCTCAATAGTACAAGTGGAATAGACTAACTCTCCCTGAGGAGCTACACATTGAGATGCCTTTTCTAAAATAGACAATTGGAGTTCCGGTAAAGCTTTGATCTCCTGCTCTGATTTATGCCACCGCATATCTGCTCTCCGCCGAATAACACCTAAACCTGAACAAGGAGCATCCACAAGAACCTTGTGACAGGAAGCTAATTCTATTCCCTGCAATTCTCGAGCATCCCCAGCTTGAGCATGAATGATCCCTATTCCTAAACGATTAGCCAATTCCTCAATGAGGGGTATTTTATGCTCATGTATATCAAAGGCGAAAATTTCACCCTGGTTCTTCATCAATTGGGCGAGATGGGTGGTCTTACCACCTGGGGCACCACAGGCATCCAAAACCCACTCTCCAGGTTGGGGGTTAAGGACATGAGCCACTAATTGGGAGCTTTCGTCCTGAACATTAAAAAGCCCCTCTTGAAAACTGGAGAGCTTTTCTATGGAGCCAGCTTTCTCTATAAGCAAGCTCTCAGGAACTCTTTCCCCTAAACTTACTTCTACTCCTTCCCCCTCTAGCCTCTTAGCTAGTTCTTCCCGGTTAGTTTTCAAGGTATTAGTACGAATCCAAAGGGGTGCTGGTTCATTATTACTCCGGCAAAGTTCCTCAGTTCCAGAAAAACCATAACGTTTCAACCATCGTTTAACCATCCATTCTGGGTGAGAAAGGCGCACAGAAAGGTAACGAACTGGTTCTTTTTTTTGATTAGGCCAGGAAATATCCCAACCATTTTCTAAGACTCGCCGCAAGACACTATTTGTTAAAGAAGTGTATTTCCGTTGGCGGCCCTTTGTCAATTCTACCCCTTCATAAATAGCGGCACCACCGGGGATTTTGTCTAAATACAGAATTTGAAAGGCACTGATCCGTAGAATATAGCGTACTTCTTGGGGAAGCTGGGACATAGACTTTGTTAAATAACGCCTTAAAACATAGTCTAAAGTTAGACGGTTTTTTAATGTGCCATTTACTAAAGTGGTACATAATTGACGATCCCGTGGATCCGCCAATTGTTCCAAGGATCTTTGAAGTAGTAGATTAACATAGGCCTTTTCTTTTTCTACTCTAACCAAAATTTCCACTGCCAAAGCTCTGGCAGACATTTTACTCATCTTTGGTCCATCCTTCACCAAAACCTTCTCCTAATTGAATACGGCGTCCTAAGTAAAAATCCCATGCTCCCATAGCTTTCTTACCTGCAGGCTGAACCTCTTCAATGAGGATCAAGCCTTTTCCTGTTTGAACCCATAACCCTATTTGATCACAAGAGATTATTTCTCCAGGTTTTGAGGTTTTTTCCCCTTGATCCAAAAGCTTTCTTTCTGCTTCCATTGCTCCCTGGAGGCTCGACTTCCGTATTTTTAAATTTTCACCGCGAAAGATAGTATAAGCTCCAGGCCAAGGGTTTAGGCCCCGAATCCTGTTATGAATATCCTTTGCCTCTTGTTCCCAGAATATTTTTTCGTCCTCTCGCTTAAGAAGGGACGCATATCGAGTTTCTCCTTCTTGGGGGATGGGAGTAATTTCTCCCTTATGGAGTTCATCTAAAGTTTTGATCATCAGTTCGGCTCCTAGTTCTGCCAAGGCATCATGAGCTTCTCCTGTTGTGGTGTTTTCTCCGAGAGGGTACTCAGCTTTCAAAAGAATATCCCCTGTATCCAATCCCTCATCCATTTGCATGGTAGTTACACCAGTAACTTTATCACCGGAAATGATGGACCAATGGATAGGTGCTGCTCCTCGCCAATCAGGTAATAGGGAAGCATGAACATTAATGCATCCATAAGGTGGAAGGTTTAAAATTTCCTCTGAGAGGATCTGACCATAGGCCACCACGATTATGACTTCAGGAGCTAATTCTTTTAACAAATCCAGATTTTCTGGAGTTTTGATCTTTTCCGGTTGATAAATTTCTAATCCCATTTCCTCTGCAGCTACCTTTACAGGACTAGGTCTAAGACGTTTTCCCCGACCAGCTGGACGGTCAGGCTGAGTAAAAACCCCTACAACCTCATGACCTTGGGATACTAATGCTCGCAAGGTAGGTACTGCAAAATCTGGTGTTCCCATATATACAATTCTCATTTTGATTCTCCTTACACACGGTAAGTTTTCCTTGCTTTATCAACAAAGAGTATACCTTCTAAATGATCCAGTTCATGCTGGATACAACGTGCTAAAAGGCCTTCCCCTTCGATGATTTGTTTCTCACCGTGACGATCTAGAGCTTCAATCTTCACTCTAGCTGCCCGAGGAACTTGACCAGTAACCCCAGGTATACTCAAACACCCTTCATCATCGATGGATTCTCCTTCAGACTCAAGAATCACAGGGTTAATCAACTCTATAGGCCCCTCACCTACATCGATTACTACTACTCGCTTAGGTACTCCCACTTGAGGAGCTGCTAAACCCACGCCATTAGCATCATAAAGAGTCTCTAACATATTATCTAAAAGTTTAATAATATTTGGAGTAATCTCTTTTACAGGAACAGCCTTCTCCCTTAAAACATCTGCCCCTATTTCAACTATTTGATAAATAGCCATATTTATCTCCTTTCACATCTCATTTCTTATTATAGTAATTTTTATTTATTCCTTTAAAGTTTGTACATATAAAGGAAACTACATTATTAAACATCATATAAATATCTTTTCAGAATTTCTTTTTGGATTAATATTTAGTTCTTTTATTATATTATACCTTTTACCCTTTAGTCAGCACTTATTACTCAAAGGCCTAAAGGGTCAACCTCGATATTGAGTTTAATTCCTGAAATTCCCGTTTCCTGAGAATAGCGCTGAACTCCTTCATGGAGAAACTTCCTTAAAAGGTTCAAATCTTTACCCTTTACAGAAACCTGCCAACGAAATTCATTCTTCAATCTAGGTAATACCGCTGGGGCAGGCCCCAGAATATCCAGGGGAGTATTACCATTTTTTTGATAAAGTATTCCTTCTTTTAAGGACCTTGCTAGAATATGGGCTCCTTTGATTACTCTCTCTTCCTTTTCATGAAGTAAAGTCACCCGGATAACATGAGTAAAAGGTGGATAGTTCCGGACTTTTCGATAACCTAACTCTTCCCAAAAAAAGCCTTTATAATCATGAAGGGAGGCTTTTTGGATAGCCCGATCTAAAGGAGAGTAGGTTTGGAAGACTACTTCCCCGGGTTTCTTGCTTCTTCCTGCACGACCAGCTACTTGAGTTAAAAGCTGAAAAGTTCGCTCTCTCGCCCGAAAATCTGGTAGATTAAGCATCTGATCCGCTGCCACCACTCCTACTAAAGTTACATTAGGAAAATCCAAACCTTTGGCCATCATTTGAGTTCCTACTAAAACATCCCCTTCTTGACGGCGAAATTTCCCGAGGATTTCTTCATAAGCACCTTTCTGGCGAGTGGTATCAAAATCCAGTCTCAAAACTCGTGCCTCAGGATATAACCCTTTTATTCCTTCTTCCACCTGTTGAGTCCCCTGACCAAAAAAGCGAATATAGCGACTGCCACATTCGGGACAGATTCGGGGAGGAACTTCTTCATGATTGCAATAATGACAGCGCATGATATGGCCTTGAGTATGATAGGTTAAAGAAATATCACAATCCTGACAGCGGACCACATAGCCACATTCTCGACAAATTACGAAGGTTGCATACCCTCGGCGATTGAGGAAAAGCATAGCTTGCTCCCCTCTTTCCAGGACCTTTTTTATTTTCCCCTGTAAAGAAAGAGAAAATATATTCCGGTTTCCTCGGATCAATTCCTCTCGCATATCTACAATTTCCACTGGAGGTAATGGCCGCTCCGCTACCCGTTTATCCATAGTTAGGAGGCTAACCTTTCCTTTTTGGGCTGCTCCGTACACTTCTAAAGAAGGGGTAGCACTACCTAATAACACAATTCCTTGATTATCTGCCATCCTTTTACGGGCTATATTTCGCGCATGATATTTGGGATTCTCATCTTGTTGATAGGCAGTTTCATGTTCTTCATCTAGGATAATTAACTGTAAATTAGGCAAAGGAGCAAAAACCGCTGACCGTGCCCCTATAACTAGGGAAATTTGTCCTGACAACATTTTTTGCCAAGCTTTAGCCTTTTCTCGAGGCTGTAAACTCGAATGAAGAACTACTAGATTTTCGCCAAACCTCTCTTGGAAGACCCGAGCCAGCTGAGAAGTTAGAGATATCTCTGGTACTAAAAGGATGGCAGAGCCTCCTTGCTCCACTACATGAGTGATACTCCGATAATAAACCTCTGTTTTCCCACTTCCCGTTACTCCATGCAAGAGCATAGTCTTATGAGTTTTCTCATCTAGAGCTTTCTGGATTTCCTGATAAGCTCTTTCTTGTTCTTCCGTTAATTGCCGCTCTAAGGTTAATTCATGGACGGTTGGCTCTACAAGACTTCCCAAATCCCCTTCTTTCATGGTGGCAAGACTTTTGGGGAGAATTGAGGTAAACCGGGATTCTAACCTTAGCCAACCTTCCTTGACCAGTTTTTCAACTTGCGGTTTTTTTAGTCCGGATCTCTTCAGATAAGTACTCATGGGCAGAGCCTTTCTCCGAGAGCGAAATAGTACTGCTAAGGCTTGATAAGTTTCCTCATCTAATATTTTGAGAGCTTGAACATCTTCGTCATCTTTGGATGCTAAAGGAATAACCCATTCTTCTACTTTTCCCTTAAGTAAAGGCCATACTGTGTGGAGACTTTGTCCCACAGAGCAAATAGTTGTCTCAGCTAGCCATAAGGCTAATTCAATAAATTCTTCTGGTACACCTATCCCATCCACAGTCTTGAGAATGGGTTTGACTTTTTCTACTTTGACCTCTTGGGGTAATGTATCGCTAATATTCACAATTATCCCTTGAACCTGTCGATAGTTCAGAGGGACTATAACACGCATACCTTTTTTAACCTTCATTCCTCGGGGGATCGAGTAATGAAAACCATGGTCAAGGCGACGATTAGCTACATCTACCAGGACTTCTGCAAAGAGCATTACTCTCTCCTCCTCTAAATAAATCATTCACTCTAATATCTCTTTTGTTCTTATAACTCTCTAAGCTTTTATTGTACCATATGGAGAAGTTTTTTCTAAATCCCTAACTCCCCTTCATCTTCGTTAGCATTTTTCAGGCATTTTTTAAGGAGTAGTATAAAGAAAATAAAGAGAACTAAGTGTGATGTGAACCCCAAGCCTTAGATTTCTTGTCTAACTTTTGGGGGGCAGCACCTCCTCGGTTCCCTTTCATTCTAATATTTATCTTCCTTTGGAAATAGATAGCCTACTTATTAACTTAGGTTCTACACTATGGTGACGGCTGTACCTGAAACAGTAACCATCAACATGCTCCCATTTTGACCAACAACCTCATAGTCGATATCCACACCTACTACGGCATTGGCACCTAGTTGATAGGCGTTTTGCTCCACTTCTCGGAAAGCAACATTACGAGCATCTTGTAATTTCTCTTCATAAGCTCCTGATCGACCACCAATAATATCCGTAATACTAGCAAAAATATCCCGAACTATATTAGCACCCATGATGGCTTCTCCTGTAACAATACCATGGTAAGTTTGAATTTTTCTTCCTTCCACATTAGGTGTTGTTGTGATTATCATGTTTTTATCCTCCCATACTCATATATTTAATGCCTATCATTGATCAACTCACTCCTATTGATCACTCCTATTGATCAACTCTCTACTAGGATCTTTACCTTGTTTCTAATAGACTAGACATTTATTTATTCTCCTTCAGGCTGTTTTGTCCTTCTGAAAGCTAGCTACCTATTTCTAAATTTTTGGATCTTTTCTTCCCGAAAATATGTGGATTCCTATTAATCTTCTAGATATCTTGGATTTCTTTCATAATTGAAAAAAATACTTGCCAAGATAAAAATGACTATGCTATGCTTATGCAAGGTTCAGATCAAGACCTTTAAATTAGTCCCGTGAGACTAAGAAGGAAATGGTAACCATGTTATTATCATGACATTTTTGTGATGACTTAATTATGATACATGGCACCTCTTTCTTGCTTGCGGGCAAGGAAGAGGTTTTCTTATTTTAGGAGGTATGATACATGAAAGCTGTCCAAATTCATGAAAGACTCCCCCTTGCCCAGACGATTCCCCTTGGGTTACAACATGTTTTTGCCATGTTTGGTGCAACAGTCCTTGTTCCTATTCTTACCGGCTTAAATCCTTCAATTGCCCTTCTCTCTTCAGGTATCGGCACCATCATTTTTCTCCTGCTGACAAAAAATATGGTCCCTGCTTACCTTGGTTCATCTTTTGCTTATATTTTAGCTCTCCAATACTTCATTAAGGATAATGATAACGTTGGGGCTGCCATGGGTGGAGCATTAGCAGTAGGAATTATTTATGTAATCGTTTTTGCTTTAATGTCTGCTTTCGGTACAGGTTGGATCCATAAAATAGTTCCTCCTGTAGTAGCTGGTCCCGTTGTTGCCATTATCGGCTTAAGTCTTACTCCCGTAGCGGCGGATATGGCTGCCAATCATTGGTATATTGCCATTTTTACTCTTACCTTAACTGCTTTCTTAAGCATCTATGCCAAAGGTTTTTTTAAAGTGATCCCTATTCTCATCGGCATTATCGTTGGTTATATTGTATCGGCCATAGCAGGCATTGTGGATACGGCTGTTATAATGGAATCTTTTGAAAGAATTATTGCTTCTCCTATTAACTCACAAACTTGGGTACCACCTACCTTTGACAAGGCTGCCTTACTTATGTTTGCCCCTTTGGCCTTCGTTACCATTATTGAAGACTTAGGTCATATGATAGTTTTAGGTAATATTACAAAAACTGACCCTTTGAAAAAACCCGGCTTTAACCGAGTTTTACTAGGAAATGGTCTGGCAACAGGTGTAGCTAGCTTTTTAGGTGGTCCTCCAGTTACCACTTATGGAGAAAACATTGGCGTCCTTGCTGTTACCCGAGTTTATAGTGTCTATAATATTTGGGCAGCTGCTTTCATCGCCATTATCCTCAGTTTCGTCAGTCCTCTCCAAGGCTTAATTATGGCTATCCCCACCGCAGTTATGGGAGGGGTATCCCTCTACCTCTTTGGTATGATCGGTGTTACAGGGATACGTACCCTTATCGAAGCCCGGGTGGATTTTTCAAAAACAAAAAATCTCATTATTGCCTCCGTTATCTTCGCCATTGGAATCGGTGTATCCAGCCATGGTGTTGCCTATGCTACCATTGCCGGAATTCTCCTTAATCTACTTCTAAAGGAAGAAAAAGAAGAAGTGGTAGAAGATAATTAAATCTTGTTCATAGTTAAGGTGACAGGTATTGGTTGAGCCAGGGGGACAGGTTTAATGGCACGTTTACGTGCCATTAAACCTGTCCCCCTGGCTCATTGATCGTGGCTTTTTTTCTGTTTATCTATAATCCTGCCTGTTCTCTTAGGGTTGCTGCTTTATCAGTTTTCTCCCAAGGAAGGTCTATATCAGTACGTCCAAAATGACCATAAGCTGCTGTTTGACGATAGATGGGACGGCGGAGATCTAAGGTTTTTATAATGCTAGCGGGTCTTAAATCAAAGTTATCCTGGATCAATTCCGTAATTTTCTCTTCGTTGATTTTTCCTGTACCAAAGGTATCCACGGAAATAGACACTGGTTGGGCTACCCCAATAGCATAAGCTAACTGGATTTCACAACGATCGGCAAGCCCTGCGGCTACCACATTCTTGGCAACATAACGGGCAGCATAAGCCGCTGACCGGTCAACTTTTGTAGGATCTTTACCAGAGAA
>JAAZLD010000501.1 GCA_012799495.1 Desulfitobacterium sp.
AGGGGATCCGGATAATGGAGTAGCCCCAGGTACAGCCTTTGAGGATATTCCTGAAGATTGGGTTTGCCCTCTTTGTGGGGTGGACAAAACTTCTTTTGAGGTTCATGAGGAATAATACATAGATTTGGAATCTATCTAAATTAAAAGAAGTTGACAAAACGGGAGCTGCCTACTAAGTAGATTAGTTGGGCAACTCCCGTCTAGTTTTTTCTATATTGGACCAGATTCTATAGAGCAATCAATCAGGACCTACATTATCTACCAGGGGAAGGTCATTGACATTCGATGTGGTAGATTTATCCCATTGGGACTCAATAGGTTCTTGGTTTTGGACAGCCATTGTATAATCCTGTTCTCCACCTTGAGCCACAAAATTTGGATAATGACCTTGATTTCCAATTTTAAGGTGAACCTCAACAGGAACAGGGGCTGCTAAAAGGATTTCATGGTCTTTATAACCCATAGCTAGTAGTTCAAGATATCGCTGCTTGGCGTCTTTTTCATTAAGGAGCTCACACTCTTTCTTTAATGACACAAGAAATTCCAACAATATCACCTCAATTTTATTATGAGCATTTTGAGGAATTGTTATACATGAAAGGAATATAAGCTTATAAGGCTATACTGCTAAATTTATAGATTT
Organism: Desulfitobacterium sp.; assembly: GCA_012799495.1. Taxonomy (GTDB): domain Bacteria; phylum Bacillota; class Desulfitobacteriia; order Desulfitobacteriales; family Desulfitobacteriaceae; genus Desulfitobacterium. The sequence continues at coordinate 644 of JAAZLD010000501.1, forward strand.
CTATATTTTTATAAGCCCAGAACAGCAGCCTCATCTCGATCTAATTTATCCATACAGTGTTTTAATCGTTGTAAGAGGGCAGGGTCTGTAACAGCATCTCGCATTTGTCGCAAGAGATCGATAGTCCGGCGAATAACGGAAATGATATCTCCTTCGTCAAGATTGGATAATTTTTTAGCTTCTTCAAAGGTACATCCTTGGCTCCAGGAGTAGACAATACCAGAAATCCGCGGATCAATCCGAACAGCATCAGGGCCACAAATACCTTGAATAAATTGAACAATCTCTTTAATAGGGGCCCAGTCAAGAACAGTAAGCCGTTGGAAAACATCATTTTTCCTAGACTCAAAATCGATGGAGGCAAGGAGGCCATTAAGCTGATCATCATCTAATTCTTCTAAAATTCCCGAAAAAATCAGTTCCGTTACTAACAATTCCTGGACATAAATATGACGAGCACACTCCCCGCGAGGTAGGAGCTTTTCTTCTCGAATATAACCCAGCTGAATTAGTTGGTTTTTTTTGTATTGGAATTCTCGATAGAAATAGTCTTGATCTGGAAGTCCTTTTAGTTCTTTGCGGATTTCTGCCATTCGTTGTTGCATTTTACGCCGTTCTTTAATTTCTTCCTCACAATAGCTTCGCTTAGAAGGAGAACATTTTTCAGGAGCTTTAGTAAGTTGTCTTTGGAGGACCTTGATTTTCCTAGCCATTTCTCGACCATAGACACGTTTTTGTCTCCGGGGACCTAAAGCTCTATAAGCTCTTCTGAGACGCTCTAACTCTTTCTTTTTTGGTAGATATTTTACTGGACAACCAAATGTATTGGCATGTTGGCAAATATGTTCACCTGGAGCAGTGTATTTTATTTCTAACTCTGCTAACTCCTCAACTAGGAGACCATAGGTTTGCAGATAACTATAGGCAGCAAAACTCTTTTGGAAATAGGTGTGGATTTGCTCATCTGTAAGAGTCGCTTGCAAATTTAAGACTGTGTTAAAAGATAATTTAAATTGGCTAGTTAATGGTTCTAAACGATTGATATTAAAACGAGGAGGAGGACTTTTTTCCATGTAGTTTAAATCTACAAGAGCAAAGGAGTACCCTCGTTCATCAATACCCCGTCTTCCAGCTCGACCTGACATCTGAAAAAACTCATGATTAGCCAAAGATCTGAAATTGCGGCCATCAAATTTATTTAAAGAATCGAAACAGACAGAACGGACAGGGTAATTAATCCCTACACTGAAAGTTTCCGTGCAGTATAGGACATGGATGAGACGCTTTAAAAATAACTCTTCTACCAAGGTTTTCTGGGCAGGTAATAATCCCGCATGATGAAAAGAGATTCCCTTCACAGCTAAACGGCGGAGAAGGCGAGTAGAGGCTGACCATTCCGTTTCTGGTCCAAAATGTTCATAAAAAGCTTCTTCTACTTTCCGTTTGTCTTGGGGTTTTAGATAATCAGCCCGGGAACTTAACTCGATTGCTTTATCAGCACATTGTTTCCGACTAAAGACAAAATAGAGAGTAGGTAAATATTTTTTCTGGATAGCTTTAATCAAATCTAAGTGAATAGTTGAAGAGAAAAGCTTTTCCTCCGGATCTGAGGCAGCTTTTATCCTTTGCCGATAATATTTCCAGAGCTTATCATAAGTTACTAATCCAGTGTCACTGGAAAAATAATAATATTCTAGAGGAACTACTCTTTCATGTTCTTGGATCAATGCAACTTCTTCTTTACGTATCTCACTAATCCAGTCTACTAACTGCTCCCCATTAGCGATAGTAGCACTTAAACCAAGCATTTTCATATGTGGTGGAGCTAAGATTATAGATTCCTCCCAGACAGTTCCTCTTTCTTCATCATTAAGCCAGTGAATTTCATCAAAAATTATGTAAGAGACTTCATTAAGAGCTGGGTCATTAGTGATTACTTGATTGCGAAAGATCTCAGTAGTCATTATAAGAAGGGGGGCTTCGCTGTTAAGGACCACATCTCCCGTAAGGATGCCAACCTTTTCCTCTCCAAAGAGGACTTTGTAATCTTTATATTTTTGGTTACTCAGTGCCTTAATAGGTGCTGTATAGATAATCCTTCGACCTTGAGTCATCACTTGATCAACTAAATAATCTGCTACCAAGGTTTTACCTGTTCCAGTAGGAGCAGCAACAATTACTGATTTGCCATGGTCTATGGCAGTTAAAGCTTCTTCTTGGAAAGGATCTAAGACTAATCCGCGATAAGTACGTCCAGACATATCCTTCAACTCGCTTCTTAGGAAATTTTACTTATTGTAGCAAACCATTCCTTGAGGGTCAAATAATAGAGCTTTAGAAAATAAGCATGAGAAGGGTAGAAAGGCCATATGATGAAACAAGAG
>JAAZLD010000502.1 GCA_012799495.1 Desulfitobacterium sp.
TCTGCTAGGCTGTTGGAATCACTGCTAGTTAGAAATGCCCCAGAGTTGAAGAAGAGAATTTCTTTAGGCGGTGGATTTAACTCAGTTAGAGTATAAATAAAGCCTTTCAAAAGAATCTTCCCTAACTCTTCACTCCCTTCCCCCATCGTATCCCGGCCAATAGCTACCACTAATCCTGAACTCTCAGCATTATCCTCTTCCCCATCTAATGTGCAACCTTCTCCAGCAACAATGGTAACCTCAATGACGTTCTTTTCTTTTTGGACATACTCACTTTGGAAGCCCATCCCTGTGGCCATCTTTTGGAGATTCTGCCTTGAGATATCATTATCCACAAGGACGGTTACTACTCCACCTTCTTCACCAAGCTCTTCCAGAGCTTTCTTTGCTCTAATGACTGGAATGGGGCAGACTTGCCCTAAGGCATCAACAATTATCATTGATATTTCCTCCTTAGCGGCACATTGGCCTTATCTAATCTCATTTTACCTGTATCTCAATCATATAATAAATAACATCAACGTAATAGAATTGGTAAATCCTCTCGGGAAACTACCTCTCCGATAATAGTTGCCTGGGGTTCCCCTTCTCTAATAGCATTTAATGCTTCTTGAGCCACTTCCCGAGGGACGCTAAAGAGTAAACCTCCAGAAGTTTGAGGATCCAGCATCAACTCTTGCAGGGCAAATGGTATGTCTCCAAAATCAACTGCTCCTTCCATAAAGTTCCGATTCCGCTGTCCAGCCGCTGTTAGAAGGTAACCTTCTGCATATGTATAGGCTTGAGGTAAAAGAGGAAGCTGAGAAGGATAGATAACCAAAGAGACATCTTCTCCAGCCATTTCACGAGCATGGGTTAAAAGACCAAATCCAGTAATATCTGTGCATGCGTTGACAGGAAAACTATGCATTTTCTCGGCTGCATATTTATTTAAACGTTCCATAGAAGCAAGGGCAGCTTCGATTGCCATAGGTTCAGCCATTTCCCCCCGTAAAGCAGCCATGACAATCCCTACCCCAAGGGGTTTAGTAAGAATTAGTTGATCCCCCATTTTAGGAGTATTATTAAGCCAGATTTTTTGGGGGTTAATCTGACCTGTTACAGCTAGCCCATATTTGGGTTCACGATCATAGATGGAATGCCCTCCACATAATGTAACTCCTGCTTCCTGGAGTTTTTCTGCTCCCCCAGCCAGCATTTCACCTAAAATTCCGATATCCTCCTGTTCGGGGAAGCAAACCAGATTTAAAGCAAAAAGAGGAGTACCTCCCATGGCGTAGACATCGCTTAAAGCATTAGTTGCCGCAATCCGCCCAAAGGTTCGGGGATCCTCTACCATAGGGGTGAAAAAATCCACTGTGGATACAATAGCTGTCTCCTCATTGATTTGGTAAACAGCGGCATCATCAGATGCATCAAATCCTACCAAGAGATGAGGATTTTCAAATGTAGGTAAGCCAGATAAAACTTTAGATAATTCACCAGGTCCAATTTTAGCTCCACATCCTCCTGTAGTACAAGTGGATAAAAAAGACTTCATTATTTGACCTCCTTTCTTCATATTCCCGTGTTTAATTAGGATAATATTCAACAAATTTCATCTAAACTCCTCCATCCTTATTATTGCTAAAATTATCTAGTCGGTATTTTATAAATTAGCAATTTTCCAGTTCTATAATAAATAATTATCAGAATATTTAGATAGAGCATGTGTATATTTTCTTTAATATCCGAATAGTTTGACAATTAAAATATTTTGTGTAAAAATTAAGAATGATATACAGCTTATTTAAAACAATTGTAAACTTATTCTACTTATGAATACTTGATTTAATTTAAAAAACTTCTACAAATAGCACCGCATTTCAGAAAAGAGAAGATTTTCTAGTTAATAAAATGTCAAAACATTTCTAACTTTCGCAAATCTTGCTCTGGTAAACCAGAGCAGAGTATAAAAATATTTAAAGTTAGGAGGAAAGAGAATGAAGGTAACTCGTCGTGGGTTCCTCAAGCTTACGGGAGCATCCCTATTTGCTTTGGCTTCTGGTCTAGGATTTGACCCAAAATTTGCCCAAGCAAAAGGATTTGCTCTCAGAATCGACGGAACCACAAAAATTCCAAGCATCTGCCACTTCTGTTCGGGCGGATGCGGACTGCTTCTCCACATTAAAGATGGGAAGCTAGTTTATTTAGATGGGGATCCAGACAACCCTGTGAACA
>JAAZLD010000503.1 GCA_012799495.1 Desulfitobacterium sp.
CTCGGTAGTAGGTACCCAATGTGGAACCAAGGTTCTTAAAAATGGGCAACGTGTCCGGGTGGATGGTACTGAGGGCAAAATTCAAATACTCCAAGAGGTATAGAACAATGAAATATATTCGTTTCCTAGAAGAATTGGGGCAAGAAGACCTTCCCCTTGCCGGAGGGAAAGGGGCTAATCTCGGGGAACTAGTGGCGGCAGGCATGAAGGTACCCCCAGGTTTTGTCTTAACAGTAGAAGGCTATCGCCGCTGTGTCCCTCCTGTTTCCCTACCTCCAGAGATTAGCCAAGACTTGACAAGACTAGAGGAGTTTTCTACCGAATTACAAAAAAAGATCCTCGGTATTGACCTTCCTGAGGATCTAGAAAGTGAAATTATCCAAGCATATAGACAAATGGGCAGCCCTCCTGTGGCTGTCCGCTCCTCCGCTACAGCAGAGGATTTGCCAAATGCTAGTTTTGCTGGGCAACAGGAGACCTTCCTCAATGTGCAAGAAGAAAAGGAAATCCTCGACTCAGTGAAAAAGTGCTGGGCTTCCCTCTGGAGTGCAAGAGCTATTCATTATCGAGGAAACCAAGGATTTGAGGATGCAGAGGTAGCTTTGGCAGTAATCATTCAAGAGATGGCACCTCACGAAGTTTCCGGTATTGCCTTTACTGTTAATCCCCTCACAGGAAATAAGAATGAAATGATTATCAACGGTGCTCCAGGCTTAGGGGAAGCCATCGTCCAAGGAGAAGTTAATCCTGACCAATGGGTGGCTCGCAAACCCGATGGTGCAGTCCTTCGTTTCACACCTGCCCCTCGACCAAGCCAGATGCCTACCTTTTCCCGCCGACCCCAGCGGACTCCTCGCGGGTACCTCACTTCCCAACAAATCCGGGAACTGGCTAGCTATTGCCTAAGGATTGAAGAGCATTTTGGTGGTGTACCCCAAGACATTGAATGGAGCTATGGGGAGGGAGAGTTTTTCTTGTTGCAAAGTCGACCTATAACTACTTTGGAGAGTTAAACAATAATTTTGCCTATAAATAATAATGTTCTTCAGGACCTTATTTTTATTGCTCATTCATGCTGATTATTGTTTCTTATAGAGCCTTTACTTGGGTTTTCTTCACTTCATAACCCAATTTAGAGATGGCCTCTTGGATTTTTTCGATGGAGACTTTTTCCTCATCGAAGTTTACCCTAACTTTACTGGTATTAAATGAGACTTTGACACTATCTTTATCTACCCCATCTAAGGCCTTTACTCCGTTGTCGATTTTTTGCATACAGGATGGACAGGCTAATGTTTCTAATTGAATAGTTGCTTTTTGCATTCTTCATCTCTCCTTCTTATTTAACACCTTAAGGTTTTAAGCTGTACCTAATTTGATTCCTTCTATATTATACATTACTTATACTTAGATAGTAGACGTGCATAAGCTGTACTAAATTTTCACTTCTTCTAATCTGAGCAAAGGAACTTACCCAAGTCCCTTTGCTTTTCTAAATTTATTTGATAACTCATCCATAGCCGAATTAATCTACAGCTATCTAAGTTTATACCGAATTAGTCTCATACCGTTAAGGATTACCACTAAGATACTACCCTCATGAGCTAACATACCGATGGTCATATTCATCCATTCTTTAGTAAATACAAATGTCAGAAGGATTATAACAACTCCCACGGCGATAATAATGTTTTGCCGCATATTACTAGCGGTAGCTTTAGTTAAGCCCAAGGCATGGGGCAAACGGCTAAAGTCGGAATTCATCAGGACAATATCGGATGTTTCAATAGCCACATCTGTTCCACCGCCCATAGCGATTCCGATATCTGCTAAGGCGAGGGAAGGACTATCATTTACTCCATCACCTACAAAGGCTACAACCTGACCCTTTTCTTGTAACTTGGCTATATGAGCTGATTTATCTTCCGGAAGCATATGCCCATAGGCTTCAGTCAGCCCTAGTTCGCTGGATACTAAATCAACGGTCCCCTGATTATCCCCGGAAAGAACGATAAGATTTTTAACACCTAAGGCTTTGAGTTTTTGAAGATCCTCTTTAACGCCTGGGCGAATTTGGTCACGAATACCCATCAATACTTTTAATTCACCATCAACAGCAGTTAGTACTAGGGAATTTCCTTTACCTTCCAACCGGGCAATATCTGCCCGAGCTTTTTCATTGAGAAGAACATTTTCTGCTTCCATGAGTTTGACATTACCTACTGCAATCCGATGGTTATTTACATTAGCGACGATTCCGCCACCTTTAACAACATCAGTTTTTTCTACAGGATAGAGGTTTATCTCTCCTATATGGTTTACGATTGCTTTAGCTAATGGGTGATCTGATTCCCTTTCCACACTAGCTAGATAGCTAAATACTTCATCCATGTTATCTCCATAGATTTCTGTATCAGCGACTTCCGGATTCCCTATGGTTAAGGTCCCTGTTTTATCAAAGACTACAGTATCAACTTTACTAAAGGACTGGATGACCTCACTGCCTTTGAGAAGAACACCATTCCGGGCACCATTTCCGATCCCGGCCACATTGGAAACAGGTACTCCAATCACCAAGGCCCCTGGGCAACCAAGAACTAAAATGGTAATCGCCAGTTCGACATCTCGAGAAATTAACCAAACCACAAAGGCGAAAATTAAGACAGCTGGAGTATAGTATTTGGAAAATCGGTCAATGAATCTTTCGGTTTTCGATTTGGAATCTTGGGCTTCTTCTACTAATTCAATAATTTTACCGAAAGTAGTATCTTCCCCAACTCGGTCTGCCACGATTTGGATGGTCCCATTTTCTAAGATAGTTCCTGCAAAAACTTGAGAATCTTTCTTTTTACTGACAGGAACAGATTCACCAGTAATACTAGCTTCATTTATATGGCCTTCACCTGTAATAACTGTACCATCAACAGGAACTTTCGCACCGGTCTTGACTAGTAAAATATCTCCTTCATCTACATCATCTACATCTACTTCTTCAAATTCACCATTTTCCATTTGCTTCAAAGCACTTTCTGGTGCTAGTTCTGTCAGTTCTTTAATGGCAGAACGTGTTTGATTCAAAGTACGCTGTTCGAGGTAAGCTCCAAATAAGAACAAGAAGGTAACAATAGCTGATTCTTCAAAGTTCCTAATTAAGAAGGCTCCTGCCACTGCTATAGTTACTAAGACATCGATACTAACTACTTTCACTCGTAAGGCTTGATATGCCTGTATAGCAATAGGTGCAACCCCAATTATGGAAGCAATAATCAATGCCCAATTAAATAGTTCGACGTTTTGAAAGGCAAATTTACTGATAAAAGCTAGGATAATAAGAGCTCCACTGAGAAATGTTATTTCCTTCTTTTTTCTAAATATAAACCTCTGCATCCTGCATCACCTTCTTCCTTATTTTTTTACCTCTGATTATTAC
>JAAZLD010000504.1 GCA_012799495.1 Desulfitobacterium sp.
CAGGCAAAGTAAGCAGGTTGAAAAGCCGGAGAAATAAGAACCATGTATCGGGGGCTTTTATTCCCAAGACTTATATCAATAGTAAAGATGGAATCGAAGTAGTGGAAAAAATCATCACCCAAATCAGCTCTCTGGAGTTGCAAGAAGACTATGAACGAATCATTCTTGCTGAATATGCTCTCAAGTTGTTAGCAAGTCGTCATGGATTAGCTAATGACTGGTGTATGCTGCGAGATTTTATCAATAAAAGCACGTTGGTAGACAAGAGACATCTAGATTGTTACTCAGTCCTAATCGAAGATCTTTTAGCTGGTGTGGATCAAATAGAAGGAAAAATTCACATACTAGAACCGGCTTTGAATAACCCAATTTCCTATATCGAGGAACAGGACTTTTTAGGCTTACTATCAATGTCCTTGCAAAATATCGGGGAGCGCAAAGCCAAGGGAATTTACTATACACCTATTACAGTTGTCCAAGATGCTGTTGATAATCTGGATTTTACTGATATAAAAAAAATTCTTGACCCCTGCTGTGGGACGGGGAATTTCCTGATATATGCCTATAAGTATCTTCAGAATTTGGAAGGCATCTATGGCTTTGACATTAGTCCATTAAGTGTCTCCCTTACTAGGATCAATATGGCTTTAGTAAGTAAAACCAAAGATATAGATATACTTTATAAGAACTTTACCTGTAAAGACACTCTACTTAATAAGGTAAAAGAGGAATTTGATCTAATTATCGGTAATCCACCTTGGGGATATAACTATACCTCTGAAGAAGAAAAGGTCTTAAAAAGAACCTATTTCTCTGCTCAGGCGAAAACTGTGGAGTCTTTCTGTGTTTTCACTGAGTATGCCCTCAAATCAATCAAGCCGAAGGGTTTAGTGACTTTGATCCTGCCTCAATCCTTCTTGAATGTTAAGATTCACCAGCCAATCCGGGATTACCTGATGGAAAATAGCAAACTAAAGAGAATACGCTATTGGGAGAATATTTTTGACGGTGTACAATGTCCTGCCATGACTCTCAGTTTTAAGAAAGAAGAAAATAACCTTCAGGAAAAGATTAAAGCAATTTCTGACTTTCTTGTGGAAGAATTGGAAGTTGTTACTGATGAACGCTCTTTTGTCATAAAAAATCCTCGAACTGTTGAGAAGGACAATTGGTACTTTGATGTAACAGATGAAGAAGTTCAGTTATTAGAAAAAATCGAAAGGGTAAAATCCACTACCTTGAAAGGGCAGGGGGATTTTGCCTTAGGTATAGTCACTGGGGATAATAAAAGGTTTATCACAGAGGAAAAAACTCCAGGTTCAGAAATTATCCTTCGGGGGAGTGATGTTTTTAAGTACAAATTTCTCCCTCCAGAGAGATATATCAAATTTGAACCGGAAAAATTCCAACAAGTTGCTCCTACTGCTCTCTATCGCGCTAAGGAGAAGTTGCTCTATAGATTCATCTGTGACAGCTTAGTTTTTGCCTATGATGACAAACAAACCCTTTCATTAAATAGCGCCAATATTGTCATACCCCAAATTGAAGGAATGGATATAAAATACATCTTGGCAGTTTTGAATTCCCGGATGATCCAATATTACTTTAATCATAGATTTAAATCCGTAAAAATCTTAAGATCCCATATTGAAAGTTTGCCTATTCCTTATTTAGAAGATAAAAAGCAAGAAAAGATCATAAAAAAGGTTGATAAGATATTAGGAACTGATCAACCAGAGGAAATAATAGAATTATATGAGAGTATTGATATGGATATAAAAGAGGTTTTTGGCCTATCCGATTTTGATTATGAAGTTATCAAAAAAAGCTTATCTAAGCCAAACCCTTTCTTAACAGGCAAATAGATCATAGAGCTCATCATATGTAAGCCACTGTAAAAAATGATTCTCAAAATGATAATCGATAGACTGGGGATTAAGGTGAAATTGTCCTTCACCTTTATTCCCTTTATGTTGGAAGTCTGAGTATCCATAACAATTTAGGATATCCGAAGAATTCATTTTAAAAATAGCTATCCGATCAGCGAAAAACAGCCCATAGTATAGTATGTCAAATTCCACTCTCTTAATTTGCTGAATATTACAGTCAAAGTTATAGAGGTGAATTTCGTCACTTCTCATTGCCCTATTAGATACCGTTGCTTTAATACATTGCTCAATGAGATTATTTTCATTAATTGTAGTTTTATTTGCTTTCATAACAGTAGAGAACTTTACTTCAATTCTCTTTCCCTCTGCTTCATCATAAAGATCATGGAATTGATTCAGACTTTCTGAGGCATTGATTAACTTTCTGATCATAAGTTCTGCCACTGTTCCAAATCGCCTAGTTCTTAAGGCGAATATACCATCGCGAAATTCTTTGATTTTTTCTTCCATATAGTGCAACATCTCCTTCTCTAATTCACATATATTATACATAAATCAAATAATAGGGAAAGAGAAATGCAATTGAAGTCATTTTAAGAAATATGGACAATAATGGAATTGAAATCAGGGATTGACACTTTAGACCTTGCATGATAATATAGTCAAGCACTCGATTTTCCGAGTAAAGTTTTTTTCTATGACAGCTTAGAAAAAACATTAAAAACAGTTGACAATTTAAAAATTTACTGCTAGAATCAATAATTGTCACAGACAAAAAGAAAA
>JAAZLD010000505.1 GCA_012799495.1 Desulfitobacterium sp.
ATTCCTAACCATTTCCTTAGTCACTTTTATAACCAGTGGTAATGTTGATTGGATATTTGGTCTAATCATGGCTGTGGGTAGCGGCATTGGAGCTTGGCTAGGGAGTAACTTTTCCATTAACAAAGGCGATGTTTGGATTAAACGGATTCTCGTAGTCACTGTAATTGCTATGGCAGGAAAACTCTTATTGGGAATGTAGGTCTAGAAGGGAAAAGGAGGAGGTTCCTCCTTTTTTTTATTGAGGATATTATGAGGTCATTATAAAGTCATTATAAAAGAAATTTTCAATTTTACAAATCTAGGAATAACGAAGGAGCTCTTGCAATACGAAATATTCGTGGTGTAAGAGCTCTTTTTAAATAAGAAAAGTTATTTCTTCTTGACAGATAAACAATGAATGTGTATCATTGTATTAAGCACTTAGTACAGTAAGGCAATAAGACAGTGGTACAAACTTTATTCCACCTGCTATACTCTTCTTTCTTGTACTATATACAGCGTTCAAAATTTTTTGGATAGGGGTGAAAAAATGTCCTGGGAACTAAAAAATGATCGACCTATCTACATCCAGCTCATCGAGCAGATTCAATTAAGAATTTTTTCTGGGGTTTATCCTGCTGGGTCCCGGCTACCCTCAGTTCGAGATATGGCTCAGGAAGCTGCAGTAAATCCCAACACCATGCAGAGAGCTTTAGCTAGGTTAGAAGAGGATGGATTAGTAATTACCCACCGCACTAGCGGTCGTACGGTAACGGAGGATGAGAAAATGATCGAAAAGGCCAAAACCCAATTAGCCAAAGAACAAATAATGGAGTTTCTAGAAAAAATGAAGATGATGGGTCTTGAGCGTAAAGAAGTCCTTTCCATCATCCAAAACATAACAGAGGAGGGAAATGTATGACTCCCATCTTAGAATGTAGAGGATTAACCAAAAAATACGGGCGAAAAACCGCCTTAGACAATATTGATTTAAAGGTTGAACGGGGACAGATTGTGGGATTATTAGGACCAAATGGAAGTGGTAAAAGTACCCTTATAAAACTGGCTAACGAACTTCTAACCCCCACATCGGGACAGATTTTCATAGAAGGGCTAGAACCCGGAGTAGAAACCAAAAAGAAAATCTCCTATCTTCCAGAAAGAACTTACCTTAACGACTGGATGAAAGTACACCAACTCATCGGATTTTTCAGTGATTTTTATGAGGACTTTAATAAAGAAAAAGCCTATGATATGCTAAAAAGCCTCAATATAAACCCTGGCGATCCTTTAAAAAGCATGTCCAAAGGTACGAAGGAAAAAGTCCAACTAATTCTTGTCATGAGCCGGGAAGCGGATTTATACCTTTTAGATGAACCTATTGGGGGAGTGGATCCTGCTGCCCGGGATTACATCCTCCGGACAATTCTCAGCAACTATAAGGAAGATGGCACCGTTATTATCTCCACCCACTTAATCTCCGAAATAGAAAACATCTTAGATTATGTTATCTTTATTAACCAGGGAAAAATACACCTAACAGCCAGTGTCGATGAGATCCGTAGTGACAAAGGAAAATCTGTGGATGCGCTCTTCCGGGAGGTGTTCAAATGCTAGGAAAACTTATGAAATACGAAATCAAGGCCACTGCCCGCCTGTTTCTGCCGATATTTGCCGCCTTACTTCTTATAGCTGTAGCTAACCGCTTTATACTAGGTTCAGGTTCAGAAACTCCTACAATCATCAGTATGGCAATCTATATTTTCATCATGATCGGTATGTTTGTTATGGCTTTATTCGTAACTATTCAACGCTTCTATAAAAACTTGCTTTCCGAAGAAGGATATTTAATGTTCACTTTACCAGTTCGCCCTTGGCAGCATATAATCAGTAAAATGCTCATCGCTATGTTCTGGGTAATTTCTAGTACTTTTGTTGCGATATTTTCCATTTTTATCATCAGCTTTAGGTATAATAGTTGGCAGAATTTCCTCCAAGAAATAGGAAATTTACAAGCACTAATAGCAAAGATAGGATTTCCTTTCTATACAATTTCCCTAGAGATAGTATTTAGCATGATTTTGGGACTAATGTCCATTATTTTGATCCTATACGCATCTATGGCCATAGGACATCTTTTTAATAACCATCGCGTCCTAGCCTCCTTTGGAGCCTTTATATTACTAAATATCTTGACTCAAATCCTCACTCTCTTTATTGGGGAACAATATTCTTCCTATATATTTAATGTATCTATAATGAATGACACCGTTAATCAGGAAATATATTTTGGAAATACACCTCTTACTATGGCAGGATTCGCTAGCGAACTTCAAACTCTTATGCTCGTAAGTATAGGGATTACTATTTTATTCAACTTAGGGTATTTCTTCATTACTAACTATATTTTAAGCAAGCGTTTGAACCTAGAATAGAAGCTACTAACAAAATAGTCCCTGAGCAAGGGTTCTTCTTGGTCAGGGACTCATTCATTTTCATGAAATTTTAATTTTGTGCTATCGCTACTAGATGTAATGCCTGGGGACTTTATTTTCCTGTATTTTTTTCCACTGTCTTTAAACTATGTTTTTTATACTTCTTACTTACCTTTTTGATAGCGGGGAAGGGATCGCCCTTAAGTACAAGAATAGAGAAAGCAACTGCCCCTAGAGTATCCATAATTATATCCTGCATAGTGTCATGAATCCCTACTCCCTGATATTGAGTACCAAAAAAGGAGTCAATGGTATATTCATAGATCTCCCATACTCCTCCGGCAGCTAAGGCAAAGGAAAAAGCAAAAAGGGCAGCAAGGACTTTCCGGGAAAGACTATTAAGGCTAAAATTCGGATCCAAATAGTGATGAATAAGATAGCCCATATAAGCAAAAATAAAACCGGAAAAGCCGTGGAGCATTTTATCCCACCACCAAAAGTACGCATAAAAATCATTAGCTGTTCCTAAAAATACGGATGCATAAAGAAAAAGGAGTAATATAATTAGAAAACCTTGTGGAAATTTAAGGTGAAAGGTTTTTTCTAGGTAAAAAGGAATAGTCATAAAAAAGATGGCCAATAAACTCATAAAGACTGCAAAAAACCTAGAAGTAAGTAAGTGAACCCCTATTATGGGCACAATACTTAGACTTAAAATAATGAACAACCATAAAGAAAAATTTAGTCTATACTTCATATCAGACTCCGTTTCTTGCTTTAGTTTATGTTGAGGTGTTATCATGATAAAATCATTGTAATTTTTAGTGCTTGTTTTCTTGCGGTGGATCACCATATTAGCTATAATTTCCTTAGTATTATTCTAATATACATTTGTAAAGATTCCATGAACTGTCAAGTCGAGGCCAAGGACTTGCTACTACCGAAATTCTAAGATAGAGGGGAGATTAGAACTTATGAACCAGGTCTTAATCAAGACCCACCAATTAACTAAACGCTATGGGCAAGTGCCTGTGGTAAACCAGCTTAACCTTGAAGTAAAAGGTGGAGAAATCTTCGGCTTTTTAGGACCTAACGGGGCCGGTAAAACCACCACCATTAAAATGCTCACAGGTTTAATGGAACCTAGTGAAGGGGAAGCCTATATCTGTGGCTATAATATCACCAAAGAATCTACTCAAGCCAAATCTCTCCTGGCTTATGTTCCTGATCAGCCAAAACTTTATGGTAAGCTCTCTGCCGTGGAATTTTTGAACTTAATGGGAGCACTTTACCGGATCCCTAAAGATGTAACCCGTCAAAGGAGCAAACAATTACTGGATATGTTTGGCTTAAGCAGCCGAGCTGATGAACTATTAGAAGGGTATTCTCATGGAATGCGACAAAAGGTTGTTCTAGCGGGAGCCTTGATTCACCAGCCGAAAGTGATTCTTTTGGATGAACCTACTGTAGGACTGGATCCTGCTAGTGCTCGCTTACTCAAAGATGTCCTGCAAGAACTAGCTAATCAAGGAGCAGCAGTTTTTGTCTCTACTCATATCCTTGAGATAGCGGAACGGATGTGTCATCGTGTGGGTATACTCAAAGCCGGCCAGCTTATTGCTCAAGGTAGTCCAGAAGAGCTACGGCAAAATGTGGGACATGGAGGAAGTCTGGAAGATATCTTCCTAGAGCTTACTGGTAGCCATGAGAATGCAGAACTAATCAGGAGTTTGGAGGGGGATAGTCAGTGAGAATAGAACTACCGCCACCGATCGAAACTCCAGCTCCACCCCAATCTTTCTTTAAAGACTTTCTCCTCTTATTCAAAAACCAGATGCGGGTCTTTTGGAACAAGCAAACTCATCAACCCAAAAGGATCCTTTTCCTTTATGCTTTTCTTTTGCTCATATTTGCTAGTGTAATCTTTTCATTTGGATACTATATCGGTGGTACTTTGGAAACAGTCTCTCCAGAAGCTTTTGGCGGTCTTTTGACCTTAGTTTTTATGGGAGGACTAATGGGGCAGATCTTTTTTGGAATTACCGCAGCCTTTGCTGCTCTCTATATGTCCGAGGACTTAGAAATCTTGTTCATGGCCCCAGTCTCCTTAAAGGCAGTCTTTGCAGTAAAATCTCTATCAGTAATCAGTAGTAATTTTATTGTAGCACTTTTCTTTGTCTTTTTACCAAGTCTCTTCTTAGGACTATCTTATGAAGTGGGATTACCTTATTATTTTATAGTAGCATTTGTAACCTTAGGGATTCTTCTTATCGGAGCAGCTTTAGCAGAGCTTTTAAACCTCATCGTTATGCGTATTGTACCCCCTCACCGCAGTAAGGAAGCTGTTGGGTTTATCGGAGGTTTAGCAGGTATATTGATTGCATTATTCTTTCAAATACCAAACCTCCTCATGAACAGGGAAGAGCAATTAGATATCACTGCTTGGCTAATGGGGAACCAGGAACTTCTAAATATTATGAAGTTTTTCCCTTGGGGCTGGGGATCTCAGGCTGTGTCTGCCGGGATCTCCGGGGAGTATCTAGTAGGACTTGCATGGAGCTTACTTGTAATATTAGGGGGAGTA
>JAAZLD010000506.1 GCA_012799495.1 Desulfitobacterium sp.
AGAAGAAATCATATTGATTAAAACATAGGGAATAGAATTTTTCAGCTGAACTTTCTCCCCACCTAGGGTTATTAGCACATAGGAAGCCACTAACATAACCTCGAAACAAACGAATAAGTTGAAAATATCCCCAGTGAGAAAAGCCCCATTTACCCCAGCAATAATAAAAAGGGTAAGGGGATAAAAATAATGGCGCTCCCGCTGGATCCCTATGGAAGAAAAGGCATAATAGAGACAGCAAAAAGCAACAATGGCCGTGACCAGAACCAATAAAGTGGAAAACATATCCGCAACAAAGCTAATCCCAAAAGGTGCAACCCAGCCTCCCATATGGAGAGTCTGGATTCCTTGTTCTTGGATCTGACCTATCAATAAAATACATATAAATCCGATTAAGCCCATAGTAAAGAGGCTTAAAGCTCGGTGAAAATATACAAACTTCCGAAAAACCACCATTATCATACCGGCAATAACCGGCAAGACAAGAGGTAAGACAACTAAGTTATTCATCCTCATAACTCCTTAACTCTTCTAAATCATCAGTTCCTAACACTTTATAAGCTCGATAGCTTAGTACTAAGAAGAGAGCAGTAGTAGCAAAATTAATAACAATAGCAGTTAGCAAGAGAGCTTGAGGTAGAGGATCTGTAAAAGAACTCTCCTTTAAGCCTAGGAGGGGAGGTCCTCCTTTTTTTAACCCTCCCATACTTAAAAGCAATAGATTAACTCCATGGCCAAAAATAGAGACACCTAGAATAATGCGGAGGAGTGTTTTCGAGAGAATTAAATAAGTGCCTATGGCAAATAAAATTCCTACGACAATTGACATTAATGTTTCCATCTAGCGATCATCACCTATACTCATAATAATAGTGAGAGAAGTACCAATAACTGCCAAGGCAACCCCCACATCAAATAATACCGCTGTAGCTAATTCTGTTTTCCCGAAAAGGGGAAGATTAGCATGACCAAAAGTTTGCTTCAAAAAAGGTTCCCCTATAAGTATGCCCCGGGCGCCAGTTAATACGGCGATTAAGACACCAATCCCCGCCACAACTTTAAAATCAATGGGGATGTTTCTGCGGACCCTTTCGATTCCATAAACTAAGAAGAGGAGAACAATTGCAGCCACAAAGGCTAACCCACCAATAAACCCACCTCCAGGGTTATGGTGTCCGGAGACAAAGAGATGGACGGAAAAGGTTAAAATAATAAAAACAGCCACTTTGGTTACAGTTCGGAGAATTACATCATTAGGCTCTCTCATCTTAGGCTTTTTCATTTCAGACTCCCTCATCCTCTTTACCTCCTGTCATCCGTAGTTTAATAAGTGTAAAGACCCCTAAGCCAGCCATTGTTAAAACCAAGATTTCTAACATAGTATCAAAGCCCCGGAAATCTACTAAAATGGCATTGACGATATTTTTGGCTCCGGCAAGTTCGTAAGCATCTTCATAGAAATAGGATATAGAATCAAAAAACTTACTGCCGTTAGCTGCTAGGGCCACGATAGTCATCACTACACCGACCCCAAGAGAGATTACCCCATTGGTTAGCTTGAAAGAAATGGGTTGATCTTCTTTTTTTAGCTTAGGTAAGTGATAAAAGCATAATAAGAACAATACAGTGGTAATAGTTTCTACCACTAGCTGAGTGAGAGCTAAGTCGGGAGCTCGGAAAAGAACAAAGAAGAATACCACCAGATAGCCCAGGGTTCCCAGAGCGATAATCGAGGCTAAACGACTTCGCGAGAAGAGGACAGCTAAGGCAGAAATGATCATAGCAAATAGCAAGGCTATCTCATAAATATTAGTAGGCCCATCTAGAGAGGAATCGAAGACAACTCCTTTGCCTAGGGTCATTGTTCCACCTAGCAATAAAAGAATGAAACCAAAAATATAGATTAGGTAGTGCCGTAAAGAACCTGTCATATACTTTTTGGTTATAGAGGAAGAAATGGATTCCATTCCATCTAAGGAACGGTCATAAAGATTATTAAGAGTCAAAAATTGAGGATAGAGGCGATAAATTCCTCGCCATTTCTTGAAAGTCTTATAAAGGAGAAGACCCACGAGAACTACTCCGATAGTCATTAAAAGTTCAGGGGTAAATCCATGCCAAGGACTGACATGAACATTTAAGATTCCTTCTTGGGCAAAACTAGGCAAGACTGCAGCCCAGGCAGGGCCTAATAAGTAGTGGACGAAGGTATTGGGAATAAAGAATATGATTACAACTAAAGCCCCGAGAACTATTGGTGATATGAGCATACCAATAGGAGCTTCCCGTATTTCCCGACTTGATTTTACATATTTAGGTGAACCGGTAAAGGTTTTAAAAACCATGATTAAGCAATAGACAAAGGTAAAAACACTGGCTATCCAAGCTACTAGAGGAATTAGGATCCCTAAGTTCTCCATATTAAAGAAATTCATACCGCTAGCATTTACAGTAGCAGCAAAAAACAACTCCTTACTTAGGAAACCATTGAAAGGGGGAAGCCCTGCCATAGATAAGCTTCCAATTAAAGCTAGAGTAAAGGAAATGGGCATTACATGCATTAGCCCCCCTAAACGTCTAATATCGCGAGTTCCTGTTTCATGGTCAATAATCCCTACCACCATAAAAAGGCATCCTTTAAAAGTAGAGTGGTTAAATAAATGAAAAATTGCCGCAAAAATAGCCAAGGCATAGAGGGTTTTTTCCGCGCCTGCGTCATAATATAAAGCAGCTGATCCTAAACCTAGCAAACTCATGATTAACCCTAGTTGGCTAATAGTTGAGTAAGCTAGTAAAGCCTTTAAATCCGTCTGCCGAACAGCATTGAAAGATCCGTAAAGTAAAGTTATGAGACCGATCCCCGTAACTAGCCAAAACCAAAGAGAGGTACCACCAAAAATAGGTGTAAGTCTAGCAACTAGATAGATTCCAGCTTTCACCATAGTGGCAGAATGAAGATAAGCACTTACAGGAGTAGGAGCCTCCATGGCATCAGGTAACCAAATGCTAAAGGGGAATTGGGCAGATTTAGTGAAAGCCCCAAGTAAAATTAACACCATAGCTGGCATGAACAGAGAATGGGAGCTAATGGCTCCTCCTTGGCTAATCATTGAGCTAATGCTATGAGTATTAGTTATAATGCTCAGGAGAATAAAACCCGCTAACATGGCCAGACCACCGAAAACAGTGATTAACAAGGATTTTAAAGCACCATAGCGAGAGCGATCCCGTTGAAACCAGTATGCGATTAAGAGAAAAGAGGAAATGCTGGTAACTTCCCAGAAAACGTAAAGAGAGAAGATGTTATCTGAAAATACTACTCCAAGCATTGCTCCCATAAATAAGAGTAAATAAACATAGAAGTTATGGAGAGCTTCTTTGTGTTTGGATAAATAATATATAGAATATAAAACTACTAAAAAGCCGATTCCACTAATCAAAAGTCCAAAAACAAGGGATAAACCATCAATACTCATGGTTAAGTTAATATCATAAGTGGGGATCCATGGGAGATGATGAAGGATTCTTTTCCCTGCTGAAATAGTGGGAATATTAAGCAAGAGCTCGATAAATATGATCAAAGGCACCCAAAGAACAAACCATCCAGTATGTACCTTAGGAGTGATTATTTTATGCAATGGGGGAACTAGCAAAGCGAAGAAGAAGGGGAGCATTAGAATGAGAAAGAACCAAGACATTTATCGTCCTCCTTTTAAATGTGATTTTATAAAGGTTGACTCTTAAGGAGCTAATAAGCTATAGTCATATTTAAAGTTAATGCTTACTGTATCTTCGAGCATATCTGATAACTAATTCTGAGGTGGAAAATATAATGGCAAAAAAGAAAAAGCGTATGGACGAAGGGATCCTTGTTTGTATTTATTATGGACCCAATGGTGAACGTCTCATACGACGCGGGAGCAAAATTGCTCAAATGGTTGGATGCCCACTATATATACTCACAGTGGATCCAAAGCCTTTTGATGAATTAGATGCTGAAAGATCCATGTATATTCTAAAATGGAAACAGCTTGCCAAAGAGCTGGAAGCTGATGCTTTTATTCTAAGGGATAACGAACCGGGGCAGGCCTATAAAGTAATTGCTGAGGTAGCTCGGGAAAAGAATGTCAGCCAAATTGTCATTGGTCAAACAGTTCAAAGTCGCTGGGAGCAAATTACCAAAGAATATATAGTGAATTTACTCCTACGGGAAATTCCCTTCGTGGATTTGCATGTTATTTCGGTAGCTCGCGAAATTAGAGATCCTCATAGTATTTATGAAAAAGGTCTAAGAGCTTACTTGAAATCAGAAGGAGATCAATTCCGGCTAGTCTTTAAACACAGTAAAGATATAGTCTATGAAGGGATCTTCTTTAAAGAAATTGGTACAGATTTCAATAATGGGATCTTTAGGTTTATTAAAGATGGGGAGACACTTCAGGTCCGAGTACTAGAAGATATGGTAAGTGATTTTACCAATTGTGATATGGAAACTGTCCAAGAAGATGATAATGAATAAAACCTTACTCCACTCCT
>JAAZLD010000507.1 GCA_012799495.1 Desulfitobacterium sp.
CATCCAATCTTTGTCTAAGATTTTAAAAGGACTGTGAACAAACTCTTCAGTGGTAATCTCTTTAAAATTACTCATTGCTCTTCTCCTTTACTATTCTCTCTCCCTGTAAAATCTCCAAAGTCTTAACTAAGAATTTCTCTATAGTTCTTTCTTCTTCCTGCTTTTTTTCTAGCGTTAATTCTCCCCTGCCTAGACGATCACAAAAGCCCAGCAAAGCTATCTCTTCAATAGAGACCTCCGATGCCATTCTCTTTACATTAGCAAAGGGCAACCCTTTAACCACAAAGAGAATCTGCATATGCCAGCGAACCATTTTCGCCACTTCTCTGATGAATTTAGTATCATTAGTCAGTTCTCTGAGGAATTTTTCAGCTAGTTTCTGTCCTTCCCGATCATGGTCATAGGCTGTGATCCGTCCTTTTCGCTCTTTGGTGGTTGTGGCTTTACCGAGATCATGGAGAAGTGCTGCCCACATAAAAACTTGAGGGTCTTGGCTAAGATGGCGACGCTCAGCAGCATTATCCAAAACCATTAAAGTATGGTTCCAGACACTCCCTTCGGGATGATGAACTGGGTTCTGGGGAGTAGTTTTTAATTGCCCTAGCATGGTAAAGGGGTATTCCCTTTCGAAAATACCTAACTGATCTAATTCTATTAAATAAGTGGAGGGTTTATTATCTTTCAGTAAATGATCATTAATTTCTGCAAATGAGGGGATTTTAGACATTTATTTAACTCCGCTCCCTAAAGATTTACCTAGTATTTGACTATATAAAAAGGATTCGACTATATTATAATGCCCTATTATTTAGGTGATATCCCAAGCTTCAACTTCTTTACCAAAACCCGCTAGGATAAGACCGCGGGAGAATTTGCTTAAATTTGCGGGCTGAAGATTATACTCTTGGGCTACTTTTTTTCCTATAGCCAAAACTGCCTCTACCTGACCTTTTTTTAGCTCTAACTCCAACTCACATATAGGTTCTGTCTTTTCCCCTGCCTTGATTTCACCCATGTCGAGAGCCAACTCAACGATGTTTTCTTCATAATGAAGTTCTAGGGTCTGTCTTTGAAAAATGGTAGAGAATAAAGGCTTTAGTTTCTTATCTCCTATCTTTTCAAGGATATCTTTTACAAGGGGGATATCTCTAAAATCTTCTAGGCTAGGGGTATTAGTCTTGAGAGGTCGATTCCACTCTAAGCGCTGGGAAAGTCCTTCTTGGGAGTTACCTTTCCCTTTAATTGTGGCTTCATATTGTCCAGTTCCTTGGCGTATTCGATAGCAAATCCCCTCTCTGAGCAAATCTTGATCCTTTGTATCATAATAGATGGTTTCATAAGATTTAGTGCGCGGCTCTTCTTTACTCAAACTATTGAGGTACGGATCTTTCAAAATTCTCTCAGCTATATGGGGTTCAGGTAAGCGTAACTTTAACTCAATCTCCTGGTAATCCGTAGTTATGTCTTCGATATTTTCCATAAGTTCTCCTTTCCATAAGGGGGTTATTCAAACTATACCCAAATAAAAATTATACCCAAGGCAAGGGTTATTTTACAAGAAAGTCCTAGTTGATAATTCCAAATCAACTAGGGCGTTTTAAGTGTAACCAAAGTTACTGTCCTCCCCATTATACCAGGCTAAAATTAAATTTCAGAATATCGCAATACTCTCCCTATTAACAAAGGAGGAGATACCAATGAATTGCGAAAGATGCCAAGAAGTAATTCCAAAGGGAGAAAGCTATAATCACCGAGGTTTAACCCTCTGTGAAGACTGCTATATCGGGGCTTTACAACCACCTCGCTCCTGTGATGTAGCTGCTGTTCATTCCGCAAAAACCCACCGCCAGCTTTCTGGTCAAACAGGCACTGATGGCTTAACTGATTTACAAAAAGGGCTCTATAACTATGTTAAGAGCAATCGTAAAGCCACCCGGCAAGAATTAATGGAGAAGTTTGATCTTAAAGAGTGGGATTTGGAAAAACAAATTGCTATCTTAAGACATTGCGAACTTGTTAAGGGTCGCAAAGAAGGAGATTTGGTTTATATTGTTTTATTTGATGCTTAAAAAGAACCCCACCTTCCATGAAGGGGGGTTACTTTTTTGTCTCTGTTCTCTGGACATAGCTCTATTCCTATTTACTGTACCTTATTCAATTCCTTCAAACTGCATATTGTAATAATGGGCGTAAATCCCATCTTCTTTCATAAGCTCCTCGTGGTTTCCTCGTTCCTTGATCCCCTCATCAGTGATGACATAGATTTCATCAGCGTTACGGATGGTACTGAGGCGGTGAGCGATAACGATGGTGGTGCGATTTTGCGCTAAATCCTCTAGAGATTTTTGGATATAGCGCTCGCTTTCATTATCCAAAGCTGAAGTTGCCTCATCAAGGATTAATATAGGAGGATTCTTCAAAAATACCCGGGCAATAGAGAGACGCTGCTTTTGCCCACCAGAGAGACGAACTCCTCGCTCTCCGACATATGTGTCATATTCTTCATCTAATGTCATTATATAGTCATGAATATTGGCCTTTTTTGCGGCATCTATGATCTCTTCTTCAGTAGCCCCAGGCTTACCATAGGCGATATTTTCCTTGATAGTACCGTCAAAAAGGTAGACATCTTGTTGTACAAGTCCGATAGCATTACGAAGGGATTCTAAAGTTACCTTGCGAATATCCTTGCCATCAATAGTGATATTTCCAGCAGTGACTTCATAAAACCTGGGCAGTAAAGAACAAAGGGTGGTTTTTCCTCCACCGGAAGGTCCTACAAGAGCGATAGTTTCTCCGGCTTTGATCTTTAAACTTACCTGATCAAGAACTTGAGAGTCCTCATCGTATCTAAAGGAGACATTTTTGTACTCGATATCCCCTTTGACATTAGTTAGTGGTACAGCATCTGGTTCATCTTTAATATCCGGATGAGTATCTAATACTTCTACGAAGCGTTTGAAACCAGCATACCCTCTTTGGAACATCTCCGTAAAATTGATCAGAACATTGATAGGATTTAGGAAA
>JAAZLD010000045.1 GCA_012799495.1 Desulfitobacterium sp.
ACCGATTATCTGGATGAGTACTATTGCGGGTTTGGCCACAACCCTAGGCTGTATCCTAGTCCTATTTTTTGGGCGCCCTCAGGAAAAAGTTCTCGCTACTTTAATGGCTGGGGCTGGAGGAGTGATGATATCTGTTGTGGTATTGGATCTTCTACCAACTGCAGTTGAGATTGGTTCACGTTCCCAAGTCCTTTTAGGTTTTGCCTTAGGATTTTTCTTTATGGCCGTAGCTGATCGAGCACTAAATTCATCTTCCCCTTCTTTACCCCTTTCCCGCCGTCAAAGACTCAAACGGGTAGGGATTTTGGTAGCCGCAGGAATAGCCCTCCACGATCTTCCCGAGGGAATGGCTATCTCCATGGGGCAGGAAGCAGCTGGTGAGCTTGGTCTGTTAATTGCCATTGCCATAACATTACATAATCTTCCCGAAGGGATGGCAACTGCCATTCCCTTACAAATGGCAGGGGTAAGGAAATGGAAGATTATCCTTCTAAATTTAGGTATCGCGTTTTTCACCCCTCTAGGGGCTATAATCGGTTTGTTAGCTGTGGGAGCTATCGAAAATTCCCTTCCTATATTCCTCGCTTTTGCCGCAGGAGCTATGACCTTTTTGGTAATCGGTGAATTATGGCCCCTATCTCGCGAACGCCATCCAAATTATGCACTAATGGGGGGAGTAGTGGGGTTCTGCTTTTTTGCCTTGATAAGTTCTTTTTTCTAATGGAGTAATAAAACATGGAGTAAATAAACGACGAAAGCCGCCCTATTGGCGGCTTTTTTTACCGTAATACCCTGGCTGCATATTCTCCCATTTTCCGATAGCCCTTTGCGGAAGGGTAGTTTTCATTATCTGTAGAAGCTAAACCTTCAAGATATTTATTATCCGCATCCATAAGTACGGAAGCAAAGTCAAGGACAGTAAGTTTATTTTCTCTAGCAAAATCAATTTCCCACTCACGAAATTCTTTAATCTGTGCTTGAACCCCTTTATAAGGCATGGGCAAAGCTAGAATAGGCTCAATATGATTGCTTTGAGCTTTTTCTACCATAGCTTTGATATACTTCTGAAAAAAATCCAAATCCTTTCCTTGCAATGCATCCCCATTGCCGGCAAAGATCACCACTCGTCCCGGGTTTTCCCCGATTACATCAGTCTCAAAGCGTTCAAAAAGATTCTCTGTATTTTGCTGTCCTTTACCTTTATTCACTACTTCGACCCCTAAGTCTTCCAACTCTTCTTGGAGCACAGTGGGCCAGGAGTCTTCAGGTCTTCCAGGATAACCATAAGTAAATGAATCTCCTAGGGTTACTATTTTTAAATTCTTTAGATCAGTATTTTCCTCAATTTGTTGGGGAAGAGTAACGGCCTGTTGAGGAGTTCTATCCCCCCATAATCCCACAAATCCGCCTATGATTATCAAGACACTTAACAATATTGAAAACTGAATTAAGCGAATCTCAATCCGATAAGTACGCATCTCCTCTGCCCCATCCTCCTTTGCTCTTACCATAAAAATATTCTACGCGAAACGTACTTATCCCTCTCGAGTAAGGACAAATATTCACTTATTTTGGACCTTAAATATAATATTTCCTGATGTGCCCCGGGACTCACCACTCCTTTGACCAAAGCATACTTTAGTATAAGGAATAAAGGAGGTGCTCCAAAGCACATGAGTTACATTGATAAAGCTCGGGAACTTGGAGAG
>JAAZLD010000508.1 GCA_012799495.1 Desulfitobacterium sp.
CAATCTTCTTTAAATGCCTTCTTGCAGATAAGAGTTAAGACCTATATTATAGGAGTAGTTCCTAATTAGCACTAACACTTCCTAATATTGATTTCCTAGGGCTATTCCTATAATTTCATACACATGGAGGCATTCAAGATGATCTTAGACAAAAATTCTTATGTCCTTTTTGACGGAGCAATGGGGACCATGCTTCACACCTACGGCCTCTACCCTGGCCAACCTCCGGAGGTTTTTAATATAACCAACCCGGAAATAGTTGAAAAGATTCACCGTAGTTATATTGATGCCGGGAGTAATGTCATCACTACCAATACCTTTGGCGCTATCCGGTCAAAGCTAGAATCTACAGGGTATACGGTAGAGGAAGTAGTGGCAAAAGCTATCGCTATTGCCCGGAAAGCAGCCCAAGATAAGTATGTAGCTTTAGATATGGGACCTACAGGAGAACTTTTTGAACCTCTAGGGAATTTTACTTTTCAAGAAGCCTATGACCTATATTCGGAGCAGGTTAAAGCCGCTACTTTAACGGGGAATGTGGACTTAGTACTTATTGAAACCTTTTTTAATCTCACAGAAGCCCAAGCAGCCATTCAAGCAGTAAAAGATCATTCCTCTCTCCCTATTATCTGCACCTTTACCTTTCAAAAAAAAGGAAGAACCTTAATGGGGGAGGATGTCCCAACAGTAGTCACTAAATTAAAAGAGTATGGTGTAGACGCTGTGGGGGCCAATTGTTCCTTAGGGCCAAAAGAAATCCTCCCCATTGTGGAAGCTATGGTTTCCTCTACGGACTTACCTATACTTATTCAGCCCAATGCCGGCTTACCGATAATAAAAGAAGGGCAAACTCTCTACGAAATGAATCCTGAAGAATTTGCCCAATACATCAAAACTATTTCCAATATGGGGGTAAAATGGTTTGGCGGTTGCTGTGGAACCA
Source organism: Desulfitobacterium sp. (assembly GCA_012799495.1). Lineage (GTDB taxonomy): Bacteria > Bacillota > Desulfitobacteriia > Desulfitobacteriales > Desulfitobacteriaceae > Desulfitobacterium. The sequence goes on from JAAZLD010000508.1 coordinate 944, forward strand.
CTCCTGAGTTTATAAGCTCTATAAGAGACTTACTTAATGTATAATCGAATAGACACAAATAATCTAATAAGGATAAATAAATCTTATAAGCCTATCCTAAACAATTACCTATGGAGAATAAATTAACTAAATAACCCCTACCTCTTACCAAATGTTCCAGTGGATCCTTGATTTATCAAAACGGTCCACTGGTTCTTTCTTTTCCCCAGGATATCCGATAGGTAAGATACTGAAAGGAATGATATTATCCGGTAAGTTTAAAAGTTTTTTCATTCCTATTACCCGCTCCTCTGTAGGATACACTCCCAGCCAGACGGAGCCTAGCCCCAGTTCATCTACCATAAGAAGCATGTTTTGGGTTGCTGCCGAGCAATCCTGTACCCAATATCCATCATATCTTTGCAGGTTTAAATCAGCACAAACTGCAATAGCTACCTTAGCTCCAGGAAGCATGCTGGAGTAGGGATGGAACTTAGGAATTTCCTTGAGGATTTTTTCGTCGGTAATAATCACAAAATGCCAAGGTTGTTCATTACCTGCAGAGGGTGCCGCCATACCTGCTCTAATAATCTTTTCTAAAAGTTCTTCCGACACTTGCTCATCAGTATATTTGCGAATACTTCTTCTTCGGAAAATTGCATTCATATCTATGGCCTCCTTCCCATCTGCATTATATATGAACTTTTATCAATGAGCAAAATACCCCTATACCTTTGATATATCAATCAAATATTTATAAACCTTTACTGCAAAGTAAATTATTCGTAGACTTTTTCCTCCTCAAGATGAGCATTAACAGCATCTTCTTCCCAATCCCGCTGATAATGCTCTCCTCTAGCAAGTTCTTTGTAAAACTCATGCTGAATGATCAAATTCATAATCTCATTAGTTCCTGTCCAAATCATAATTAAGCGAGTATCCCGTAACATTCTCTCAATGGGGAAGACATTGGTATAGCCGATTCCTCCCATAATCTGCATAGCATCATTGACCACTGCCCAAGCTGTTTCCGTAGCACATTTCTTAGCTTCGGAAACATATC
>JAAZLD010000509.1 GCA_012799495.1 Desulfitobacterium sp.
CCAAGAATCTTCTCCATCGAAACCTACTTGATCCTTACCATCATTAAATGTTCTAGCAAAAGGAGTTCCGATGACATCCTCTTCCACTGGTCTCCGATCAAAAGAATGATGTTCCTCCTTTTCCTCTTCCCGGCTACACTGAATACAGACAGTAGTATGAGGTAACGCTTCTAATCTTGCCAAGGGAATCTCTTCACCGCAATGCTCACAAACACCATATTTCCCATCCTCATAACGTTGAAGGGCGGAATCCATTGCATCAATTTCATGCTTAAGCCGATCGTGCAAAGCTACATCCCTAGATCTCTCATAAACTTCTGTACCAATATCAGCAGGGTGATTATCCATAACTGAAAGTTCTCCTAGAGATTCTCGCATATCTTCTGTAAGAAGGCTTTCCGAAGTTTCCATAGCCTCTGCTTTGTTTTTCTTTACTTCCTCGATTAATTTGCGAACTTGAGACTTGTCCATAACTTCTCCTCCTTGGCTGGTATTCTAATTCATCCACCTAGTACAGATTTCCCTAATACAATTTCATAGCCTAGTACCCATTGTGTAGGTTAACAAATTTCATTATTTCCCCAATTACTCCCCCGATTACTGGCAAATTCAAGAGGACCAAGTGGCGTAGGATCATAACCAAAATCCCCAATAACACTGTTGCCCCTAAAGCTCCCCCTAATCCTCTTACTAAGCCTAATCCAAAATTTAAAAGCAATAAACGTCGGGGATTGTTTAAATAGGTAATATATTCCGTGAGATTTATTCTCTCTAACACCATATAAAGTTGGTGAAGCTTACCTTGTAGTTCTTGCCACTCAGGTTCACTTAGAGAACTTTCCCCAGGAAATTTTCCATCTCTTTGCCAATAATAGTTTGTGGCCTTAGTCGATACTTTTCTCTTAAATCTAAAAGTTCCTTGTTTTCTTAAGGCCATAAACATTCTTCACCTCACCATGGTTTCCGAATTAGTTTTCCCTAGGAAAAAGAAATTACCCTGAAATCTCTCTTATTTATTAGAACTCCCTTTGAAAATGCTTTTGATCCTAATAATGCTTTTATAAGCCTTTTCAAGGAAGTCTTGCGGTTCCCCTTCTCTTTCCGAAGGAGTGGGATAAACTTCTAAAGTTAAAAAACCTTCATAGGACTTAGGAAAAATTTCCCCTAACTTTTCCCAGTCGATAATTCCATGACCAGGTAACCAATGTTGATCAACCTTACCATCATTATCAGATAAATGAGTAGTAAATATCCTTTCACCGAACTTTTTTAAGAAAGAATAGTTATTTTTTTCCGTAAGGTGGTAGTGAGAACTATCAAAACAAAAACCTAACCAGGGAGAATTAATATTCTCAAGAGTATATGAAATATAATCAATCCGCCGAGTATTCTCCACAGCAATCTTTACCCCTAAAGCCTCTCCTCTCTTTGCAATTTCCCCAAGACTATCTACCCCAATCTGATTAGGGGATTGGGGATTTTCTTCGTCACAAAGATGCATAACAAAAAGTGGACTCTCATAACGAGAACAGTCTTCCAAGCAACGAAGATGCTGTTGGATTACTCGATTCCTTCGTTCTTTATCTTCAGCCCATAAGCCATCGGAATCACACCAGTGCATATGAAAATTATCAATTTTTAAGCCCCTCTCCCTTACTAATGTGGGCATCTTTTCTTTTTGTAAAGGAAAAGGGGCCTCCTCATCTTCCCACCAGAGAGAAGTTCCTATAAAACCCACCTCCTGAATCATCCTGATCCTTTCTGCAAAAGGAAGGATAAAGCCATACCAGGAGAAAATTCCTACTTCTTTCATACTAACCCCCCACTATTTTCTTCCTATCGTTCTTATTGCTCTTATTGTTCTTGTGGTCTTAGTGATCTTGTGCTCTTATTGCCCTTAAGCTCTTATTGATTTTTTGTTATTATTATTGTTCAGCTGTATTGACTTTTCTATTATATAGACAAGAAACCCGCCTTAGCGGGTTCAAATCAAGATTATCCAAGTATTCTATTGCTGATTAGTAATTATTTATGCCCTCGAAAGTTTATAGCTCTATCCCTTGAGAATATACTCCATAAAATCAGAATAAATGTCCTAATAATAAACCGAAAGCTAATATAAAACCAAAGAGAGTATTAGTTTGTCCGGTGGATTTCATAGCCGGCATCATGGTAATTGGTTCACTCTTACCCACAAAGCCTTTAGTTGCTTCTACCGCTTTGGGAATACTAAAAAGAGCTAAGAGGGCATATGGAGTAATCATTTGAGCAATAACAAGGCCAACTAACCAAAGGTAAGCAACAGCAAACATTACCCCCATAAATTTAATAGCATTAGGAGGACCTAAGACTACAGGGATCGTTTTACGACCATTAACTTTATCTCCATCATGGTCACGAATATTATTACCTAGGTTAATTAACCCCACCAAAATTCCACTAGGAATAGCTACTAAAATTGGTAAAGTCGATACATAGCCTGTTTGAATAAAAAAAGCGATGAGAATAATTCCAAAACCCATAAAAAGTCCTGAAAACAGTTCCCCGAGAGGGGTATAGGATATAGGATAAGGTCCCCCAGTATAAAGATATCCCATCAACATACAAACAGAACCTACCACTGCCAACCACCAAGAGGAAGAAGCACAAATGTAAATTCCTAAGAGAATAGAAATACCATACATAATAAGGGCAAGGGACATGATCAAACGGGGAGACATCCCATGGCGGACAATTCCACCACCAATACCTACTGATTCTTCCGTATCTAGTCCTCTTTTATAATCATAATACTCATTGAAAAGATTGGTTGCTGATTGAATCAATAAACTGGCCACCATCATAGCAGTAAATAAGAGCCAATTACTCTTCCCTTCCATAAGGGCCAATACAGTTCCTAACAAAACTGGAACAAATCCCGCAGTTAAAGTATGAGGCCGAATCAATTCCCACCAAATTCTCCAACTTTTACTCATATCTATCTCCTCATAAAATTTTCTTTCTAAAACCCTGTCTATTTTACCATAAAGTAATCACAAAATAACCATTAACTAATGAATTGAATTTCTGGCAAAGACGTAATACAATGTATTACAGAGAAAGGAGTTGATTTTATGACAATCTCAATAAGACTTACTCCTGAAGAAGCAGAACTAATAAGAGCATATGCAAATTTAAAAAACCAAAGCGTCTCCGAGGTTATGCGAAGAGCAATTTTGGAGCAAATTGAAGATGAGTTTGATTTAGATGTATACGAAAAAGCAATGACTGAATACCGTGAGAATCCTAAAACTTACTCACTTGATGAAATAGAAAAAGAAATGGGTCTTCGCTGATGTATAGAGTAAAATTTACGGCCAGAGCAAGAAAGGAAATTCAAAAACTAGATAAAAAAACATCTCTTCTATTATTAGGGTGGATACGAAAACATTTAGAAGGGTGCGAAAATCCACGTTTTTATGGGAAGCTCTTACAAGGTAACCTCAAAAACGCATGGCGATACAGGGTAGGAGGTTACCGTATCTTAGCTGAAATTAAGGATCAAGAGATTCTTATATTAGTATTATCAGTAGGTCATCGAAAAGATATTTATGAAAAGATGTAAACTGGAGCGTTGAGTGGTGCGGATGTATAATAAGCTGCTTAGGCAAATTCAAAATAAAGAAACCCTCCACCAAGCTTTGTACTCTTGAGCCATAAAGCAAGATCGATGGTTTTAAATCTTCCTTCATCAAGGATATTTACATAAGCCCATTCTTTTTCCAGATCATAACCTAACTCAATAATAGTTACCCAATGCCAGCGATCGAGATTTTTCACTTCACCATTGCACCAATTGAGAAAAGCAACGGGAAGATCTTTATCTAATGCTTTACTTAAAAAGTCGATAACTTTTTGGAAAGTTGGGCGGTAATAAACTTCTTCCGGCACCTCACAGAAATGATAGGTAAGGTCCATTCCTTTAGTTTTCGCAAATTCCAACATGGGATTATAAAACATCTCCAACTTATTAACACCTCTAAGAGAGGGCTTAACATATTTCCATAACTCCTCCATTAAGGAGACCCATTCTTTCCTACTATTATATTTTTTGCCGAGGGTATTATTTAAATATGTTAAATAGTAGTAGATATTCGAGGCTGCACAAGAGCCACAGCCAGAAAGACGCTGCCAGGTTGTAGGGAACCAACGCTGATTAGAGCCGAAAAAATCATCCTTATTCTTTTTATCATAGAATTTAAATAATTCAGGATTAGTAAGTGCTTTTTTGTTCATATTCCCCATCTCCTTTTCAGCAAGGAAAATTTCATCACTTTTCCTATCTATGCTCCTAGTTGGCTGCATTAATACCTGCTAGATAGGCTGACGACCAAGCCCATTGCAAATTATAACCTCCACAATCACCATCTATATCTAGAACTTCGCCGGCGAAAAAAAGTCCCGGCACTAACCTTGATTCCATAGTTGCAGGATTAACTTCCCTTACATCGATTCCTCCTGCAGTCACTTGAGCTGCAGCCCAATTATTTGTTCCTACCACCTGGAATCGCCAGTCTTGGAGGATTTTTCTTATATTTCTTTTTTCTCGATTAGAAACTTCTCCAACAGGTTTATGAATATCTTCTATCCCTGCTTCTTTTAAGACTACAGGAATCAATTGCTTATTGATAAATCCTACAAAGCTAAAGAAAAGGCTCTTCCTAGGATTTGCAGCCCAACGTTTTTCTAGATATTGAGATAACTCCTCTGAGGAATATTTATCTAATATTACTAGTTTCAGCCAAACTTCACGTCCCCTGCGTATGTTTTCCGCAGCTATACGGCTTAATTGCAAAATAGGAGGTCCAGAAATTCCATAATCGGTAAAAAGAATTTCCCCTTCTTCTTGAGCTTGAGATTTCCCATTAAGAATTATTTCCGCCCTTCCAACGAATTTTATCCCTTTGATTTGTTTTAGAAAGGGCTCAGCTAGCTTTAATTGCACTAGAGCAGGAAAAGGCTCGATCAAAGTATGGCCTAATTTTTGGACTAAGGGATAGCCTGATCCATTAGAACTTAAATTTGGAGCTGCCTTCCCTCCAGTTGCAATAATTACATTTTGGGCGAAATATTTTTGGCCCTCTTTAGTGATAAGCTCAAAACCCCTTTTTTTATTTTTAATTTCTTTTACTTCTGCTTCTACTATGGTCTCTATCCCTAACCGCTCAATTTCGTAACGAAGTACATCCAAAACACTTGAAGCCTGATTGGAGTTGGGGTAAACCTTCCCCCCCTCCTCAACTTTATGGGCAATACCTAATTCTTCAAAGAATTGGATAGTTTGTTCCTTATCAAAAGTCCTTAGGGCACTATAGGCAAATTTCGGATTTTGTCCGTGAAAGTGAGAGATTTCCATGTTTACATTAGTAAGGTTACACCGTCCATTACCAGTAGCTAAAATCTTCTTACCTACTCGTTGATTTTTTTCTAAAATCGTAACTTTTCCACCCTCACGGGCAGCTATAATGGCAGCGAATAAACCTGCTGCTCCTCCTCCCACTACTACTACTTTGGCTTTCCTATTTGCCATAGACAACCCTCCTATAACTAATATTTAAAATTGACGACAACCATAGTGTATATAAAGGAGTATATAAAAAACTTGTCCCTATGGTTCTAATGACATCAGTAGTGTACACAAAGAAGTATATCATTAACCTGTCTCCACATGGGTAAACGAGAAAAAAGTGTGCCATTTCACCTGTCCTCGTGGCTCAACGAGAAACAGGCGTGCCATCTGACCTGTCCCCGTGGCTCACCCGGTGGCTCAAGTGGTTTACTTGGCTTGCTTTAATATTACACTACTTTTTCTAGAAAGAAAAACTCTCCGAGGATTGGAAATCCACGGAGAGTGTGTTTTTCTTTGGTAAGTTAACTTAGATACTGACAGCTAATTTGCTGGTAGTCCGGGCAGCAATGTGATTCATTACTTTCATTACAGTAGCTGGAGATTTAGTTAATCTAACAACTCTATATTCCCTAGAAGTCTCACCATAATTATTTTGTAAATGGTTTAAGATCTGAACTTTCAAAGATGAAAATTTCCTTTGGTCATAGATATTGTGTTTGCCCAGCTTATTAATTTCCTCGTGTAATGTTTTAAAATCGTATTTGTTATTCATAGGAACCTCTTTCTTTCTAAAAATAGATTTTTTCACACGAGGACTATTCTAACAATGCTGGATTTAGTTGTCAAGGGTTAAATTGCATAACTTTGTAATTTATTAGAAGCAATTACTTCGACCATGTCA
>JAAZLD010000046.1 GCA_012799495.1 Desulfitobacterium sp.
ACAATCGCTTTTTTCTATCCTTTTTTGGGTATTAACTTCGTTTTAAACGGAGCTGTTAGAGCCTCTGGAGCAATGTATCAAGTCTTAGTACTAAACATTATCTCTTTTTGGGTTCTTCGCTATCCCCTAACCTATACCTTCTCTAGCTTTTTAGGAGATAAGGGTATCCCCTTTGGTATGGGATGTAGCTTTATGATCAGCAGTATTGTCGCCTTTCTATATTACCGCTATGGTGGTTGGAGAAGAAAGGAACTATTTTCAAAAAGTTAAGAGATAAATAGGGTATTACCTTTGGATATTAGAGGAAATACCCTAATATTGTTACTATTTAGTCTTTTGCATGGAAAAACATGTTATAATGGGTTTAAGCTTAAGGAAGTGATTCGTTGAATGCTAAAAATGTAACATCAAGACAGATTGCAATGGCCTTCACAGGAAGTTTCTTGGGGGCTGGTTTTGTTTCTGGACAGGAGTTAACCCAATTCTTTGCGGCATTTGGAAGCTTTGGGCTTCTAGGCATGATTCTGGCAGTCCTGATGTTTTTTATGCTAGGGTCTTTTGTTATGAAAATAGCCAAAAGAACTAGTATTATAGAGTTTGATAAAATAATCGTCCCAAAAGAAAACCCTCTTCTGAGAGGAATTTTTGGCGGAGTATTCATCTTCTTCTTATTTGGGGTCGTAGTAGTAATGGTTGCAGGTGCCGGTGCTTTGCTAAATCAGCTCTTCGGTATTCCAACAATTTTGGGAAATGCGCTCATGGCTACTTTTTTGGGAGTTGTGGCTCTATGGGAAGCAAAAGGAGTACTTACTGTTTTTAGTATTACGGTTCCTCTATTAATTCTGGTGGCAATGATTACTGGAGTTTTATCATTTTTCTATTTTGAAGGAAGTGATATAGTTCCCCGTCCTTTTTCAGAGGAGAACCCTCTTCTTGGGAACTGGCTTTTTTCAACCCTAGCCTTTGTCTCTTATAACATGATGGCAGCCATCTCCATACTGGTGCCTATTTCACCAGAAGTAAAGGAAGAAAAAACTATACATAAAGGAATTTTTCAGGGTTCCATACAGTTGATTATTGTATTTGCATGTATTTTGTTCCCTTTAATTATTCACGAATCTATGCTGAGAGGGACAGAGCTTCCTATGCTCACACTTGCCGAGGAGGTTCATCCTGGTTTGGGAATAGTCTATGCAATTTTACTGTTTTGCGGTATGTTCGGAAGTGCACTATCTTGCCTTTTTGGAGTAACTGTACGCATTAAGAAAGTGTATCAATTCAAGGGAAGTATTCTAACTTTGTCCCTTGTTAGCCTCGCTTTCTTAGGAAGTATTGCAGGATTCAAAAAACTCATCGCTATTCTTTTCCCTATCTGTGGTTATATTGGATTCTTTGCTATGATTGGTATTACAACCCACTACTTCTCTTTACAGCGGAAAATGAATATAGATAAGAGAGTCAGTGTTAAGTAGAACAACTATTGCCAGGTTAAAGCCTGTCCTTTGACACATCTTTTATGTTAAGAATTTGTTAATAAAATGTGATGAAGTTGTTAATTGGAATTGTGCTAATATTTCTATAATATTTAAAGTGAATAGTTGTATCCCTTGAAATAAGCCAGAGAGGAGAAAGGGGGTAAAACATGAGAGATAGCGGAGTGGATCAGGAAAAGGATGTCGGTACTGGTAAAAAAACAAGAAAAATCCCTAGGCGAACTTTAATTTTAGGTCTTTTTGTAGGTTTATTCTTAGTAATGATCGCAGGAGTACAGGGAATGCATGCCTTTACAAAGGACTCTAGTTTCTGTGTTTCATGTCATGTCATGGAGCCGGTATATGGAACATGGAGTCACTCATCCCATAGGGATATAGCGGGTTGTAACGATTGTCATTTAGATAACTCTAATTATGTGGCAAAATCCTACACTAAGGCTACGTCGGGAGTCCAGCATCTTTACCACAACACCATGGGCAGTATCCCGGTACCAATTAAAATAAACCACAAAAATACCCAATTGGTACAGGATAACTGTTTAAGGTGTCATCAGGATGTGGTAAGAAACATGAATATGGATCCTAGTCGACGATGTTTTGATTGTCACCGCTATACTCCACATAGCAATTATCGACAATAGAAAGGAAGGTTAAATGTGAAAAAGCGTGGAATACTCATTAGCCTAATGGCATTTGTAGCTATCTGTATGATAGCTGTTGGCTGTTCCTCTACAACCTCACAACCAGTATCCTTTCGGGCAGATATTGCTCCTGGGACATTATCCGTAGAGGAATATGCTAAATACTACCCTAAGCAATATGATACATATATGAAAACAGCTGAAATGTCCAATGAAGGTAGTAAATATGGTGGTTCTGAGGAATATAACAACTTAGCTCAGTGGCCTTTCCTCAAAGAGATTTTTGCTGGTTATGGATTTTCCATTGAATACAATGAAGATCGTGGCCATCATTATGCCCTAGAAGATGTTCAGAAGATTAAGCGTATTAACGAAAACAGTATTGCTTCTTGCTGGACTTGTAAATCTGCTAATGTAGCAGGAGTAGTAGAGGAAATGGGCGATGCTTACTATAGTGCTAATTTCCATGACTTAAAGGGTAAAATGACTGAGGGTATCACTTGTGCTAATTGCCATGATCCTCAAACTATGAATCTAGTTATTACCCAGCCACCTTTAAGAGATGCTCTTAATCGTTTAGGAAAAGATCCTGATAATCTCAC
>JAAZLD010000510.1 GCA_012799495.1 Desulfitobacterium sp.
ATGTTGAAAGACAACTTTTAAACATCTTTAAATATCTGTAAAATATTTCTGACCAAAACACTCGGAATTTCATTGACAAATCCCGAGTGTTTTAGTAAGATATCCCTAAAAGAGAAAACTTAATAACGATTTTATTAAAACTAATTACTGTTTTTGGAAAATGAAAGAGGTGGGGGGCTTGAAGCTTTCTACAAAAGGCCGCTATGGGTTAACTGCCATGGTAGATTTGGCACTTAATGCCGGCGAAGGCCCTGTCTCTTTAAGAACTATTGCAGAACGACAGGGATTGTCTGAAAACTATCTAGAACAACTAATTTCTGGATTAAGGAATTCAGGTATGGTCAATAGTATTCGAGGAGCACAGGGCGGATATGTCTTAGGAAAGAAAGCAGAAGATATTCGTGTTGGTGATATTATTCGAGTTTTAGAAGGACCTATTGCAGCTTTCGAATGTGAAGCTAATGATGACCCGGAATGCTGCGAGAAATTAGATTATTGTGTAACAAGAACCATTCGTGAGAAAGTACGGGACCCTGTTGAAGATGTCTTAGATTCTATCACACTGGCGGATCTTGTAAAAGACCCTCAAACAATGGATTCTTTAACCGATGATGAAGATAAACCTGAAAATAAACCTGAAGATAAAGCTGACGATCAAAAAGAAGCTTAAACAAACTGTTACTAGGAGGCACCAGTATGCGCAGAGTTTACCTTGATCACAGTGCCACAACACCGGTAGATCCCGAAGTTGCGGAACTGATGATGACATATTATACAGAAAAATATGGCAACCCTTCCAGTGTCCATAGCTTTGGTCGTGAAACCAAAGCAGCCTTAGAAAATGCACGAGAGTCTGTAGCTAATCTTATGAATGCAGAGCCTACCGAAATAACCTTTACCAGTGGCGGAACAGAGGCAGATAATTTGGCGATATTTGGTGTTGCAGAAGCTTATAGCAAAAAAGGTAAACATATTATCACTTCTGCCGTTGAGCATAATGCAGTCATAGACACTTGCGAATTTTTAGCTAAGAATGGATATGAATTAACAATCCTCCCCGTAGACGAGGAAGGATTTATCTCAGTGGATGACGTAGCAAAAGCTATCCGTCCTGATACAATCCTCATTACAATTATGCATGCTAATAATGAAGTAGGAACTATTCAACCAATCGCTGAAATTGGGAAAATAGCTAAAGAGAAGGATGTTATCTTCCATGTGGATGCAGTTCAATCCTTCGGTAAAATCCCTGTAGATGTTAAAGCAATGAATGTGGATCTAATGACTGTATCCAGTCACAAAATTTATGGGCCAAAAGGTGTAGGTGCTCTCTATATTCGGCGTGGTGTACGAGTTATCCCTCGTGTTCATGGGGGAGGACAAGAAAGGAAACGTCGCTCTGGTACAGAAAACACCCCTGGCATTATCGGATTCGGAAAAGCCTGTGAATTAGCTGCCCAGCGTATGGCTCAAGATGCCGAAAGAGAAGCAGCTTTACGTGATAAACTTTTAGAGGGAATTATGGAGCGTATCGATTATGTGAAGCTCAATGGTCCCCGGGGAGAAAACCGGCTACCCGGTAATCTCAATGTAAGTATTCAATTTATCGAAGGAGAAGCTCTTTTACTTAGCTTAGATCTTATGGGAATAGCAGCTTCTAGTGGCTCAGCTTGCACATCCGGATCCTTGGATCCCTCTCATGTGCTACTGGCTATGGGGTTAAGTCATGAAATTGCCCACGGTTCTTTGCGTTTTTCCTTCGGTCGCCAAAATACAGAAGAAGATGTGGACTATGTATTAGAACAACTACCTAAGATTGTAGAACGGTTGCGGATGATGTCCCCTCTCTATGATCAGGTAAAACACAGCAAAACCCAAAAAGCGAATGCCTTATAAAGAGGAGTGAAGAGAATGTATTCAGAAAAAGTTATGGATCATTTCATGAATCCCCGCAACGTAGGTGAAATCGAAGATGCTGCAGGCGTTGGCGAAGTTGGTAACGCAAAATGTGGCGATATTATGCGTATTTATTTAGACGTTGAAGGAGATATTATAAAAGACGTAAAATTCAAAACCTTTGGCTGTGGTGCAGCAGTTGCTACAAGTAGCATGGTTACTGAAATGGTTAAAGGTAAAACTATTGAGGAAGCATTAAAAATCACTAACAAATCTGTAGCAGATGCTCTCGATGGCTTACCACCAGCTAAAATGCACTGTTCCAATCTGGCTGCAGACGCATTGCATGAAGCTATCAAAAACTATCAAGAAAAAATGCAAAATGCATAAGGGATGATATAATGACACTTACCGAAAAGAAAAAGGTAGTGGTCGGCATGAGTGGCGGTGTGGATAGTTCCATAGCCGCCGCTTTGCTTAAGGAAGCCGGCTATGAGGTTATCGGCATTACCCTCCAAATCTGGCCTTCAGGGGGACCAGATGTAGAGGGAGGATGCTGCTCCATTTCAGCAATTGATGATGCTCGGAGAGTAGCTCATCAGCTAGGCATTCCCCACTATGTCCTCAACTTTCGCGATATATTTCAAGAAAAAGTTATAGATTATTTTACAAGCTCCTATTTAAAAGGAGAAACTCCTAACCCTTGTATTATGTGTAATCGCAAGGTTCGGTGGGAGGATTTCCTCAGGAAGTCTCGTAGTTTAGGGGCAGATTATTTTGCCACAGGACATTATGTAAAGGTAAGCTATGACCAAGATAGGAAGCGCTATCTTCTAAGCCGTCCGGTAGATACTTGGAAAGATCAATCCTATATGCTTTATAACCTAACCCAAGAACAACTTTCCTACACTTTATTTCCCTTAGCGGATTACAAAAAAGAAGAGATCAGGGAAATGGCTGCTGAACGGGGTTTATTACGGGTATCTCGGAAGCCCGATAGTCAGGAGATTTGCTTTATCCCTGATAACGACTACATCGGTTATCTCCGGGAGCATGTTCCTGATCAAATTAAACCGGGAAACTTCGTAGATAAGGAAGGGAATATCTTAGGTCGCCACCAAGGTTTAGTAAATTACACTGTGGGCCAAAGAAAAGGTTTAGGAGTAACCTTCGGTAAGCCTATGTTTGTAGTAGGGTTTAATGTAGAGCGGAATGAAGTGGTCTTAGGGGAAGACCCTGATGTATATTCTTCATCTTTGCTTGCTACAGATCTTAACTGGATCGCCATAGCTGATCTAAATGAACCTATGAAAGTAGAAGCTAAAATCCGCTATAAAGCCCCTATGGCACCAGCAAAGATATATCCCTTAAAAAATCCAGAAACTATTCCCGGAGCAATAGGGAAAGTAGTAAAAGTAGAATTTGATACACCCCAGAGAGCTATTACCCCGGGACAAGCTGTTGTCTTTTATCAAGGGGATATTGTCATCGGCGGTGGAAAGATAATAACAGATCCCAGAGGTAAACTATCCTCAGTATAGTGTTGGTCAGAGGGTGAGGTGTGAGCCAGAGGGACAGTTTGACGAGCCAGGGGGACAGGTTACGCGGCACACTTGCTGTGCCACGTAACCTGTCCCCCTGGCTCGTCCCCCTGGCTCAACTTTATTTTTAAAAACTATGCATGAATATAGTTCAAAATGGGCAAATTACCATAGAACCATATATCTTTTTCAAAAAATTATCTTCGAAGGAGGGAAGGAATGCGGCGAGCAAGAGAAATCGTTGGTTTACCTGTTTTATGCCTTAAAGACGGAAACCAGATCGGCTGGGTTAAGGATGTGGTCTTCCATGAAGAAAACAGGAAAATTGACGGAATTCTCATGGAGAGAGCTAGTTTCTTTCAATCTTCAAAAGGTATTCCCCGAGAGCATATTGAGGTTTTTGGTAAAGATGCTGTAACGGCGAAAGAACATGTGGTTCAAAAGCTTCAAGGAGTTAGATGGTCACAAAAAGTTGGAAATCAAGTTTTTACCCAGGGCGGGGAAGCAAAAGGTACGATTGAAGATGTCTTTCTGGATGACTCCGTAGAAAACATCGTTGGATTTGAGGTATCAGATGGCCTATTTTCTGATTTGACTGAAGGACGAGGGACGATATTGCAGGCCAATGTCGTGGTAGATGGGAAAGATATCCTCATCGTTGAAGACCAGGTATCCCCATGGAATCAACCAAGAGAAGGGAGCTCACTATCATGAATTGTCCTGTATGTAATTGTCGAGCCATTGGTAAAGTTGGAGTAGGCCAATTTTATTGCTGGGAATGCTGTGTGGAATTCACCACCAACGAGGACAAAACGGTCATTTATGATTTAGCGGAAGATGGCTCATTACTTGCCTGGGATGATGATCAGGCATTAGAAGGGGAAGCCACTGTTGCACTAGAGTAGTTAATAAAAGGAGGGGTACCCTTGAAATCAAGAGAACTTATCAGCGGAATGATAGCAGGCAGTATTCTTGGTTTAGGTGTAGGCTATATGATGAGGCCCAAAAACAGAACCATGTCTATGGTGCGCAAGGGTATGAAGATGTTCAAGTAGATAAATTTCGTTACTAATTTCGGTAAGCACATGAGAGCGTAAACCAGAAAGTTTGGTTTATGCTCTTATTTTTCTAGATTTAGGGAATGCTATGAGAAGTTTGAATAGAAGTCTTTTTGAATCATTTATAGATAGTCTTTATGGTAAGGAGGAAGAACTTGAAAAAACGGAAATGGCGCTGGCTTTTTGTCATAAGCCTTTGTATATTAAGTATTTGGCTTTTAGCCTCTGTTCGACCCATCTTAAGTCCTTTTTTCCTAGCCTTGGCTTTAGCTTATATGTTGGCACCTGTAGTAGAAATATTGACTAGAAAAGGGGTAGGGCGGAAAACCTCTATTGCCATAGTATTCTTAGGTATTATTGGCTCTTTTGCGATTACGATCTTTCTTCTAATTCCTAAACTCTATTTGGAGTTATCCAAATTAACCTTAGTCCTACCTGAGACAATGGCTGCTTTCGAACAAAAAGTACAGGACTTTCGCTCCAATTTTCAAGCGGCAGGTTTACCTCATCAAGTAATCACCTTATTGGATGAGCATTTAGTTCAAGGCCAGGACTTTATGATGAAATGGTTAGATGATATCTTGGATGATATCCCTAAAATCTTAACTTCTATGGGGTTACTTATTCTTTCCCCGGTAATAGCAATTTATCTTTTGGTTGATTGGGAGAAGATCCAGGGAGGGCTTTTGCGAATAGTCCCCCAGCGTAAGAGGGTAGCCTGGCAGAGAGTGATTCAGGATATCAGCCATATAGTACGTAGCTATATACGTGGTAATATATTAGTAGCCTTAATCGTCGGAATTCTCACGGGAGTTGGTGTCAAAATAGCAGGTATGGATTATGCCCTCATAATTGGGGTACTGTGTGGTCTTTTTGATCTGATTCCTTATTTCGGCCCTTTAATCGGGGCGATACCTGCGGTCCTTTTAGGTTTAGTAATCTCACCTTTCATGGCAATAAAAGTGCTCATTGTTATCCTCATCGTCCAACAATTAGAGAGTAGTATTATTTCCCCCAAACTAATGGGAGATAGTGTGGGATTACATCCTTTGTGGATAATCTTTGCTTTATTAGCAGGAGGGGAAGTTGCGGGCTTTTGGGGTATACTTCTAGCCGTACCAGTGGCAGCAGTTATTCGGGTAATTATAAGACATATTTACTTTTGGCTGGTTTCACCGGAGATGGGTTGAAGATTTCAGAATAAAGGAGATAATAAATTCTTGCCGAACTCAGTGATTTGCATGGATTAAATGTGTATTAAAGAAGAAGTGGTGATAGCATGAGTCCGGTTCTCCAGTTTGTCCTAATTATCATTACCATTAATATTACCTATGTAACCCTGACCACAATACGCTTTATTTTAATGATTAAAGGGATGCG
>JAAZLD010000047.1 GCA_012799495.1 Desulfitobacterium sp.
AGAGCAGGAGCATCATTGATTCCATCCCCTACCATGGCCACCTTTTTTCCTTCAGTTTGCAGCTTTTTCACTTCATTGGCTTTATCCTCAGGTAATACTTCAGCAAAGACCCGATCGATCCCTACTTTTTTAGCAATAGCTTCGGCAGTTCGCTTATTATCACCGGTGATCATTACAACTTCAATGCCCATTTCATGGAGCCTATCGATGGTCTTTTTACTGTTCTCTTTGACTGTATCTGCCACAGCAATGATTCCTACCAGTTTATTATCCATGGCAATATACATGGGAGTCTTTCCTTCCTCTGCTAATCGATGAGAGGTTTCTTCTAAGTTTTCTAAGGAGATATTGCTTTCTACCATTAGTTTCTTATTCCCTAAGAGAAGGTGTTTATCTTCGATATTTACTTCAATTCCATGACCGGGAATAGCCTTAAAGGTATCCAGCTTTTTAAACTCCAAGCCTTGCTCCTCTGCCTCATTTACAATGGCCTCCCCTAAAGGATGCTCTGACCCTTTTTCAGCGGAAGCAGCTAATTGTAATAAATCCTGTTCAGTTATGCCATTGATTACTACTAGATCGGTAACTTTGGGCTTACCCTCAGTAATAGTACCGGTTTTATCGAAAACAATGGTTTGAATTTTGTGAGTGGTCTCCAAGGCTTCACCGCTTTTAATCAATACCCCATACTCAGCGCCTTTTCCTGTCCCCACCATAATGGCCGTAGGAGTAGCTAGACCTAAAGCGCAGGGGCAAGCGATTACTAAAACTGATACGAAAATAGTCAGGGCAAAGACAGTGGATTCCCCACCAAAGAAATACCAGGCTAAAGCAGATAGAATGGCCAAAGCAATAACAATGGGAACAAAATAACCAGAAATTACGTCGGCCATTTTGGCAATAGGAGCCTTGGACCCTTGAGCTTCTTCTACTAGTTTAATAATCTGGGCTAGTGCTGTATCTTTCCCCACCCGGGTTGCTCGATATTTTATAGTTCCGTTCTTATTGATACTTGCCCCAATGATGGGGTCCCCGATGGTTTTTTCCACGGGTATGCTTTCCCCTGTTAGCATGGATTCATCTACCGACGTATTCCCTTCGATAACTTCACCATCAACAGGCATTTTTTCACCAGGTTTGACGATAATTATATCCCCAACTTCAACTTCATCGATATTGATGACAACTTCTTTACCCTCTCTAATGACAAGAGCTGTTTTTGGGGCAAGTCCCATCAGCTTTTTGATAGCTTCGGAAGTCTTCCCTTTTGTAACACCTTCTAGGTATTTCCCTAACGAGATAAGGGTAATAATAGTAGCTGCGGCTTCAAAATATAGTTGATGGGCATAGGACACATCACCAGAGTAAATCTGCACTATGGCATATAATCCGTATAGAAAAGCAGCAGAAGTACCTATGGCAATCAGAGAGTCCATATTAGGACTGCCCCGGAATAAAGTCCCAAATCCCATAGTGTAGAACTTTCGTCCCGCCCAAACTACTGGTGTAGTCAGTACTAATTGGATAAGAGCAAAATTCAGGGGGTTTTCTACGGGATCAAAAATTACCGGTAACTTAAGGCCAATCATATGGCTCATGGAGATATAAAGTAAAGGTACGGTAAAGATGACTGCAAAAACGAACCTTCTAAACAGTTCTTTCCTTTCTTCCTCTTTTTCATCTCTATCAGAGTCAACTACCTTTTCTTCTTCTACAACTTTATAGCCGGCTTTTGCAATAGCTTTCTTAATATCAGACATTCCTACTAAAGAGGAGTCAAAGGTGATCATTAACTTTTCTGTAGCCAAGTTTACATTAGATACACTGACACCCTCTAGTTTTCGGGTTACTCTTTCTACCGCCTTTGCACAAGCAGCACAAGTCATTCCTTCGATTCCCAAGGTTTTGCTCACTTCATCGGTATGAGCTTTGTAGCCAGCTTTTTCAATTGCGGCTTTAATATCTCCTAGAGTGAGCTTGTCCTCATCAAAAGTAATATTAAGCTTTTCTGTTGCTAAATTAACATTAGCTTCCGTAACTCCCTCTAGCTTTCTAGTCACTCGTTCTACCGCTCTTGAACAAGCTGCACAGGTCATTCCTTCTATTCTTAATGTTTTATTAGTCACTTCTATCCCTCCTCGGAATCTAATCCGAACTCTGGCATTTACCCCTTGCTTCTTCACCCTCACTTTAATATGCCCAACTATTTTGATTCACACTATTTTTTCATGCGGAAGATAGTTTTTAATAATTCATCAATAACTTCATCATCCCCTTGTGTCAATCGCTCCTTAACACAGGATTTAAAGTGTTTTTCTAGTAGTAGCTTAGATACTCCATCTAAAGCAGACTGGATCGAGGAAATTTGATTTAGTACATCGTCACAATAGACCCGTCTTTCAATCATTCCTTTAACGCCCCGAACCTGACCTTCAATCCGGTTTAGGCGATTCACTAATTGTTTTATGGTTTTTTCGTCATGGGGAGCCAATCTTGTACTAGTATCCATTGGATCCAACTCCTTTGTAATATGGAATATAGTATAGGGAGGTACCCTATATTTCTATGTATTTATATCTTAAACTAGATCTATAGCTTTATCAAGAATAACTTTTTTATTTCATAAGGAAATTCCGGTTTTTTTAGAAATTCAACGGGATTTACAATAGTATAGAAAAACCTTAAAGCAGAACCCTAGATAGACTTATTTTAGTCTTCTAGGGTTTTCTTGTTCTTGTTCTATTAATAGAACATTAAGTTAGTTTGATAGTTCTCATCTTAATGCAGATGGCCTGAGGCTGAATGTTCAAGTCCAGGCTGGCCTACCAAGATATAACCCGACAGAAGTAGTAATGCAATCCCTATCATTGGGCGAAGCCTCTGGGTTAGTCTATTCATTCCAAATATTCTTCGAACCCCGGGAAGAAAAGCCAAGGCTAATTCTGGACTATGAGGTATCTTTATGTCCGCGAAAAGAGGTAAAGAACTTGTAGTTCACTTTTTGGAAATCCTATACCCTTCTTTGAAACCTTGCATCATCATGGACATCATTAATTTATTTCAATTTTATAACTTACCTTAGCTACTTTATTTACAGTATGAATAACACTACAATACTTCTCAAAGGAAAGATCAACTGCCCGTTTTATTTTATCTTCCGGAAGGTTATCTCCCCAGAACTTGTAGACTACTTTAATATCTGTAAACACCCGGGGATGCTCCTCTGCCCGTTGGCCTTGAACATGAATTTCGAACTTTTCATATTTCACTCGCATTTTTTCCAAAATGCTTACAATATCGATTCCACTACACCCGCCAACTCCCATTAGAACCAATTCCATGGGACTAGCCCCTAAATGCTCTGCGGTGACTGAACTAGAGGATATTTTTGTGATTTCTCCCGTCTGGCCAACCCCTTCGAAGGCCATTCCTCCTACGTGTTTGATAGTGACATTCATTGGATACTCATCCCCTCTCTAACTTGTTCTCCATATCTAACCATAAATTGGCTTAAGAATCAAATATAGAGGTGCTCAGATATCTTTCTCCGGTATCCGGTGCT
>JAAZLD010000002.1 GCA_012799495.1 Desulfitobacterium sp.
ACAACCTTGTGATATAAAACTTATTTGGAACCTTGGTGTAGGTAATCCTCTTAACCAAGCTACAAACTTAATGCGGGGTATAGAAGCCTTCCGTAAAGTAGAATTTGTAGTAACAGCTTCCCATTTCTTAACAACTACAGCTAAGTATTCAGACCTTGTTTTACCAGCGACTACAGAGTGGGAGCGAATCGGTGGATTCTTATCAGGTAACCCTGAGATGCTGATCTTCTATAGTCAAGTTACCGAACCTCTTTATGAAGCTAAAGATGATAAATGGATTGTTAAAGAAGTTGCCAAACGCTTAGGACTAGATACTGAGGAGCTCTTCCCACTATCTCCCCAGCAGATGTTATTTAATCAAGTTGCTGGAGCTACTGTGATGAAAGAAGATGGTTCTGACTACGAGCCTTTAGTAACCATTACTGCGGAAGATATTGCGGAATTAGGAGTAGAAGGTACTCCTCAGCAAGGACGTATCTCCTATAAAGAATTTAAAGAAAAAGGAATCTATCAAGTACCACGTTCACCAGGAGATGTATACACCTATATTGACTATAAGGACTTTATTGATGATCCGGAAAATAACCCCTTAGGCACAGAAAGTGGCAAGTTCCAGATCCATAGTCAAGGTTTAGCTGATACCATCGAAGCCTATGGCTGGGATACAATAGCTCCCATTGCCCAATACAAATATGTTCTAGAAGGTTTTGAGGAAACTTTCCAGGACTTTGAAGCAGGTGTTAAAGGAGAGTATCCCCTACAATTAACAACTATTCACTATCCTCGTCGTAGTCACTCTACTTTAGATAATGTTTCAGTTCTTCGAGAAGCTTTCCAAAATAGATTATATATGCATCCTTCCGATGCTAAGGAGCGAGGAATTACTAAAGACGATCTAGTGAAGGTTACTAGTCGCCATGGTACTGTAATTCGTCCTGTTTATCTAACAGAGAGAATAGTTCCTGGAACTTTAACCTTAGGTCAAGGAGCATGGGCGGAAATCGATGAAAAAACAGGATACTGTTTAGCTGGTGCTACTAATGTCCTGAATGGTGGAAACCCAACAGGTCAAGGGGTGCAGGCTTATAACTCCTGTAATGTTCAAGTAGAAAAATATGTGGGCACTCTCAAACCTGACTACTTATGGGAAAAGAGAATTGTCTCCGCACAAAAAGGGGGTAACTAGGGATGACACAGCTGGGATTCTTCTTTGATATGACCGCTTGTGGAGGGTGTAAAACCTGTCAAATTGCTTGTAGTGATAAAAACGATCTAAAACCAGGAATGCTTTTTCGAAAAGTGAATGGTTTTGAAGGGGGAAAATTCCCTAAACCTTGGATTTACTATCTTTCCACTACTTGTAATCATTGTGAAAGACCTAAATGTGTGGAAGGATGCCCTACTCAAGCTATGCACAAATTAGAAAATGGTATTGTAGCTCATGATAAGGATAAATGCATTGGCTGCCGTTATTGCGTATGGAGTTGTCCTTATGGAGTTCCTCAATTCAATGAGGAAACAGGTCGAGTTGGAAAATGTGATATGTGCCGAGACTTAATTGAAGAGGGAGAGAATCCTGCTTGTGTAGACTCTTGCACTATGCGAGCTATTGAGTGGGGAGATGTTGAAGAACTAAAAGCCAAGTATGGAGAGGATAGTGTAAAAGATCTCCCAGTTTTGCCTGATTCCTCAAAAACTAAGCCTTCAGTATTTATTAAGGCAAAAGCTGAGGCTTCTAACAGAGAGTTTATATTGAAGGAGGATTAAAACATGGGAGAAATGTCATTACTTATTTTTTCCTTTGCTCTACAAAGTGCCATTGGCATTATGGTTTTTCTCACCTTGGGGCTTTTCCTATACGAGAACAAAGTATTTAAAAAAGCAGCTTTCACAGCTGCCGGATTAAGTATACTGGGAGTTCTCGCTTCCCTTGCCCATTTAGGTCAACCCCTTGCCGCCTTAAACGCCTTGCTTAATATTGGTAGCTCATGGCTTAGCCGGGAAGTCCTTCTTAGTGGAGTATTTATGGGATTAGCAGTACTTTATGCCCTCTTAGTACAATTTAAAGCTGAAGGACATGGTTTAAGAAAAGCAGTTGGCTGTGCAGGAAGTATAGTAGGCTTAGTAGATATTTTAGCAATGGGTAAACTCTACTCAACTACATCTGTACCAGTGTGGCAAGGATTAAATACCTACGTTGATTTTTATGCAACAGCAATTGCTGTAGGTGCCTTATTATTCTTGGCCCTAAGCTATCAAGAACTAAAAGAAGAAAGCAAAAGCATCTATGGTTTAGCTGTTTTAGCTTCTGTAATTATTCAGGCTGCTGTGGCAATCTCCGCTTCCTTTGATTTAAGTATAGGGGGCATGGCAGCCCAAGCAAGTGCAGAAATTCTTAGAGGTATGGCTGTTGTAATATTTTTCAAATGGCTCCTGATCTTAGGTGGAGCGGCTATCCTACTTTGGTTTTCACTTTCTAAGGGTCAAGAAGGAAAAACAGCCAGTCCATTAGGAATACTTTCTCTCAGTGTTCTTGCCTTAATTGGGGGCCAGTTAATTGGACGCTACACTTTCTATGTGTCCATGGTCGTTACCTCAGTAGGCTTGACATAAACTCCTCCTAATTCCCTATTTTTCTACCTCTACCCCCTTTCCCTATTGGAAAGGGGGATTTTTTTGTAAAGTTATACAAAAAACGTTCACTAAATTTTAATAATTGTGCTAAAGGATTAATGTTAGAATGGCTATAAATAAGCAACAGAAATCACAATACTATTTAGCACTAACACTACTATTAACTTAAACAACACTATTTGCTCTAGTTAGGAGGATAATATGTTCACCGCAGAATGGTCTTTAATTATTTTTACTACTCTTACCCAATGTGCTGTAGGGATTTGGTTTTATGGTATCCTCGTCAATAAATTGCTAGGTGATCACTTGCAAGAATTTACTTCAATAAAAGCATCCTGGCGACCTCTCTTAGTAGTAGGTCCAATGATGTGTATTGCTTTAATAATCTCTCTTTTCCATTTAGGTACTCCATCTCAGGCTTACGCCTCTATTGCTAATTTGTTTTCATCTTGGTTAAGTCGAGAAATTGCTTTTAGTTGTCTATTCCTCTTCTTGTGGGTTATCTCCTTAGTGAAAATGCGGAGGGAAGGATCTGGCCAGATCTTAAGTATACTTACTCTTTTATTAGGAATTGCAGCTATCTTTAGTATGAGTAGTATTTACTTTACAACTC
Organism: Desulfitobacterium sp.; assembly: GCA_012799495.1. Lineage (GTDB taxonomy): Bacteria > Bacillota > Desulfitobacteriia > Desulfitobacteriales > Desulfitobacteriaceae > Desulfitobacterium. Next base: position 3,248 of record JAAZLD010000002.1, read on the forward strand.
CTTTACCTGCTTGGACCACTCTTTATACTTATTTTGGTTTTTATGCCACTATGTTAGTCTTAGGTGCCATGACCTATATTTTCCTTCTGTCTACGGCTAAAGGTTTTCATGGAGGGGAAAGATTAGGAAAAATCTTTTGGCGACTTTCTCTCTTAACCTTTGGAGTGATTCTAGTTCAAGTAGCTGCCTTCAGTTATCATTTCCATAGTTTTATGGTGGAGAAACTTCTAATATATGCTATTCTCCATGGTTTATTTTTAATCTTAGGTGGAGCCTCCCTTCTTATTAGTGCTTACCAAGGGAAGAGTAATAAAAAGGGAAGATCTTGGCGTATGCTCGTTACCTTGGGTTTCTTCCTCTTATGGGGAGGAGAATTTATCGGTCGCTTCTTATTTTATGCTATAGGAGTGCCATTATTGGGGTAAGTTTATAGTACAATTTCAGTAGTGTTTCAGGAGCCTTTAGTAGTATTTCAGTAATAAATGAGGTGTTCTTATGTTATCTATCAATCGTTTGTTGACTAAAACCTCTCATAAATTAATCTTTGCCACTTTTCTTTCCGTTGTTTTTTTGCTTATTACAGCAGTAACTCGTAGCTCTGTACGTCAAGCAGGAGGATTAGCTTGTTTTTTCATTGCGGGTATTTTGGTCCTCTCTGTTATTAAAGTCGTGTTCTTAGAGTTTGTGGAGGATGAAGAGAAAAAGGCCAAAGGGAGGAAAATTCTTGAATTTTTACATGCATCTTTTGGTTGGATTGCTTTGATTCTAGTTATTTATCATAGCTTATATTTCCTTACCTTAGCTTTCTTTCCCGAAAATAATATTTCCCCTAACTATTTCATAACTGGCGCTCTTGCTTTGATTCCAATGGGTCTTGTAGTTGTTTCAGGTTTAGATAAGAATATAACAGTACGAAAGAAAGTAGCTAAGTCTATGTATTTTAACCACTTAGCAATGGCTGTTTTATTAGCTGTTTTGACAGTGATCCATATTAACTTTCAGTAGAGGACTATATGTAGAAGTCCATAGGCTTTCTTAGGCTATAGGTTATTGAAGGTTCTAAGTGTTTTCAAAGGTTAATAAGCTTATAAAAATAAAAGAAACTGCTATCTAATAGGG